>CALMOO010000727.1:0-1099 GCA_937871705.1 uncultured Hymenobacter sp. | reverse complement strand
GCAGCAAGCAGCCAGCTGGCCGGGGACTCGCCCCAGCGACTTGGCCTACCTGAACCGCAACATTGCCAGTATCTACCAGCAGCAAGGACGCTACGCCTTGGCGCTGCGCTACACTGCCCTGGCCCTGCGTCCCCGCACACCCGGCGACGCGTTTGCGGCCTATGACAAAGCCATGGGCCTGGTGCAGCAGAGTGCCGCGCTGTTGAGCCTAGGCCAGGTAGCAAGGGTGCGCCCCTTGCTGCAACGCGCCCAGCACCTGGCCGACTCGCTGCACCTGACCCTGTATTCGTATGGCGGAAGCTGCGAGCTGAACGCGACCTGGGCCCGTTACTACGCGGCCACGGGTGACTACCCGCGTGCCGAAGTGGCCTGGCTGGCGGCCTACCGCCAGGCCCAGCAGGAACACCGCACCTCGTTGCGCCTGGCCTACCTGCAAGCCCTGGCCCGCTTCTACCAGCAGCGCGGGCAGCCCGCCCGCGCCACACCCTATGCCCTGGCTGCGCTGGGCCTGACCGACACGCTTAGCACCGCTCAGGCCGGCACCCGCGTGGCGCAGTACGAAATTGAGCAGGCCGACCGCGCCCAGCAGGCCCGTATCACTGGCCTACGCCAGCAACAAGCACTGGACGCGGCCCGTGCCCGGCGCCAACGCTGGCTACTGGGCGGCGTGCTGGTGGTGCTGGCCCTGATTGCCGGGCTGGTGTACGTACTCTGGCGCGGCAATCGCCACCAGCAGCAGGCCAACGCCGCGCTCAACCGTCTCAACCAAGCCATCACGGCCCAAAAAGGCGAGCTGCAAACCCAGCGCGACCAGCTCGACACCAGCTTGACGAAGCTGCGCGCCACCCAGGCCCAGCTCATCCAAAAAGAGAAAATGGCGAGCCTCGGGGAGCTCACGGCCGGCATCGCCCACGAAATCCAGAACCCGCTCAACTTCGTTAACAACTTCTCGGAAGTATCGGCCGAGCTGCTCGACGAACTGGCCGAAGAGCAAGCCCGCCCTACCCCCGATGCCGGCCTTGAGGCGGAGCTGGTGGGCGACCTGCGCCAGAACATGGCCAAAATCACCGAACACGGGCAGCGCGCCGCCGGCATCGTG
>CALMOO010000726.1:5529-6722 GCA_937871705.1 uncultured Hymenobacter sp. | reverse complement strand
CTGGTAATCCCGTGCGCAGCGAAATTGCTCAAGGCAGTCGGGCCGAAGCACAGCAGTTTTTCGGCCTTGATTCCAGCAAAAAAACGCTGCTGATTATTGGTGGTAGCCTCGGCGCCCGCACGCTCAATTTAGCCACTGCGGCGGCCTTGCCGCGCCTGCGCGAAGCCGGCGTGCAGCTGCTCTGGCAAACGGGCAAGCTTTACTACCCCGAAGCCCAGCGCCAAGCCGCAAACTACGCTGCCGATAAACTGCAAGCGCTGGAGTTTATTCAGCGCATGGACTTGGCGTATGCGGCGGCCGATGTGGTTATCAGCCGGGCTGGTGCGCTCTCAGTATCTGAGCTTTGCCTCACAAGTAAGGCTGCTGTGCTGGTGCCTTCGCCCAACGTGGCGGAAGACCACCAAACCAAAAACGCCTTAGCGCTGGTGAGTAAAGGCGCCGCCGTACTTATCACCGACGAGCACGCGCCAACCCGCCTCTACGACGAAACGCTGCGCCTGCTAGCCGACCCCGAGCGGCAGCGGCAGCTCAGCAAGCGGGTGCACGAACTAGCGCACCCCGATGCGACGACTAACATTGTGAATGAGTTATTTAGCCTATTAAAAAAGTAAAAAGCATGTCATGCAGACCGCAGGGAAGCATCTCGCGAGCAGTACTAATTTTTAACGTTAGAATTACTGCTGCCTGCGAGATACTTCGACAAATTCAGTATGGCAGCCAAGGTTGACTAAGATGCAGCAATTTCCCTACATATTTTTTCTTGGCATTGGCGGCATTGGCATGTCGGCGCTCGCCCGTTGGTTCCAAGCCAACGGCCACAGCGTCAGTGGCTACGACAAAACCGAAACGCCCCTAACGCAGGCCTTGCAAGCCGAAGGAATTGCTGTGCATTATGCCGACGAGGTAGAAAATATTCCGGCTGAAATAAAAACCAATAAAGCGCAAACGCTGGTCGTCCTTACCCCCGCTATTCCGGCCGATAGCCGCGAGTGGGCATGGCTGCGCGAGCAGGGCTACGATATTCGCAAGCGCAGCCAAGTGCTGGGCGTGCTCACGCAGGGCCGCACCACCATCGCGGTAGCCGGTACCCATGGCAAGACCACGACTAGCAGCATGGTGGCGCATTTGCTGCACCACGCTGGTATTGATGCCGGGGCTTTTTTGGGTGGTATCGCGGTGAACTTGGGTAGTAA
>CALMOO010000726.1:0-5519 GCA_937871705.1 uncultured Hymenobacter sp. | reverse complement strand
CTTCCCAAAAATGCAGATGCGCCGGTGGTTGTAGAGGCCGACGAGTACGACCGCAGCTTCCTCACGCTGCATCCCAACGTGGCCATCGTGACGAGCACCGACGCCGACCACCTCGATATCTATGGCAATCAAGATGCTTTGGTTGAGTCGTTCTGCCAGTTTGTAGCCCAGCTTAAGCCGGGCGGTACGCTGCTGCTCAACCATACCGCCGACGCCCGCGTGGCCGACGCCGCGCCGGTCGGTACGCGGGTGCTGCGCTACGGCCTGACCCAGGCGCAAGGCGCTGATTTATTTGCGGAAAATATTACGCCTGAAGGCCATCAGTTTAAATTCGATTTGCACGGGCCAAGGGGGGTAGTAACTGGCTTGCAATTAGCAGTGCCAGGCTTTCACAACGTGGAAAACATGCTGGCTGCTGCGGCCACGGCGCAAGCTTACGGCGTAGATGAAAATGCCCTCCGCAAGGCCGTAGCTGCCTACCGGGGAGTGAAGCGGCGGTTTGAGTTTATCGTAACCGGACCGCAGAAAATATACGTGGATGACTACGCCCACCACCCGCGCGAGATTGAAGCTTTTCTGCGCTCACTGCGCGCCATGTATCCCGCTAAGAAACTGCGTGTTATATTTCAGCCACATTTATTTACGCGCACCCGCGATTTCGCCGCTGGCTTCTCCCAAAGTCTGAGCTTGGCCGATGAAGTGGTGCTGCTGGCTATTTATCCGGCGCGTGAGTTGCCGCTGCCGGGCGTGACTTCGGAGATGCTGTTGCATAACATAACCGCCCCAATTAAATCCATTCAGACTAAACAGGAAGTGCTCGAAAACGCCCGAAATAAAGCAGATTTTGATATTTTAGCTACGGTTGGAGCGGGTGATATTGACACGCTGGTGCCGGAGCTTAAGCACATTCTAACTGCTAAGTAATTCGCTTTCGAAAAATTTTATAAAGTTGTTTACATGAACCAAACTGTTCGCAATTTGCTCGTCGCGTTTGCTTGCCTGCTAGGCTTGCTCGGAGCTGCCGCGTTTGCGGCGTTTCGGCAGGCGCACCGGCCGGTGAGTGAAATTGTGGTCAACATTGCCAACGAGTCGGATAATTATTTTATCAGCGAGCGTGGCGTAACGGCGCTGCTTACGGATGGGGGTAAGGAGCCGGTGCTTGGTACTGTGCCCGAAGGCCCGCGCCTGCGCGTGCTCGAAACGCGGCTGAAGGCGCACCCCTTTGTGCGCGATGCCCAAGTGTACCGCGACTTGGCTGGTAATCTGCACGCTGATATTCACCAGAACCGCCCCATTGCGCGGCTCGTACACGCCGACGACCGCCTCGATAGCTACGTTGATGCCGACGGCAAGCGCCTACCCCTATCGCCCCTCTACACGGCGCGGGTGGCTACCGTGAGCCGAGCCGGCGGCGGGGCCCTACCCTCCACTTTTTTTCAGGATAGTACCGCTCGCGGGTATCTTGATTTTCTGCGCTACGTAGACGAACACCCCTTCTGGCGTGCCCAGGTGGCCGAAGTCTTCGTGGAGCCGGGCGGTAAGCTCAGCTTTACGCAGCAGGTTGGCGACCAACGCATCGAGTTTGGTCCACCCGAAGATATTTCGGGTAAATTCGCGAAATTGATGGTATTTTACCGACAAATTCCCTCTGTTTTAGGGTGGGATACCTATCACCGCGTTAACGTAGAATACCAAAATCAAATCATTTGTGAATGACAAGTGATTGTTAACTAAGGTATTGTTTTTTGTAACTTCTGCTAACTAGCTTAGCCTCCGCTCTTTCACGCTCGCCCCGCACCCATGCAACAAGATAAAATCGTCGTCGGCCTCGACATTGGAACCACTAAAATCTGCGCCTTAGTGGGTCGTAAAAACGAGTATGGCAAGCTCGAAATCCTGGGCATGGGCAAAGCTGTGTCGGAGGGCGTGCAACGAGGCATCGTGCTCAATATCGACAAAACGGTGGACGCCATTAAGCGCGCCATTCGGCAGGCCGAAGAGCAGTCGGGCATCGACATTGGGGTAGTAAATGTGGGCATTGCGGGGCAGCACATTAAGTCGCTGCAGCACAATGGCTCCATTACGCGGCCCAGCGGCGACAACGAGATTACGCAAGACGACGTGAACCGCCTCACGGCCGACATGTACCGGCTCGTGACGCCGCCCGGCTCGCAGATTATCCACGTGATGCCGCAAGACTACAAGGTTGATTTTGAAGGTGGCGTGACTGACCCCGTGGGCATGGCCGGCGTGCGGCTGGAAGGCAACTTTCACATCATCACGGCGCAGAGTGCGGCAATCAACAACATCAACAAGTGCGTGACCAAGGCGGGCCTGGCCATTGCTGACCTCATTCTGGAGCCGCTGGCGTCGAGTGTATCGGTGCTGAGCGACGAGGAAAAAGAAGCCGGCGTGGCCCTGATTGATATTGGCGGCGGCACCACCGACTTAGCGGTGTTCAAGGACGGTATTATTCGCCACGCGGCGGTGCTGCCGTTTGGCGGCAACATTATTACCCAAGACATCAAGCAAGGCTGCAATGTGACGCCCAACCAAGCCGAGCAGCTAAAGGTGAAGTTTGGCAAAGCCATTGCTGAAGAAGCTAGCGACTACGAAATCGTAAGCATTCCGGGCCTGCCCAACCGCCCGCCCAAAGAAGTATCGCTCAAGAACCTGGCTTACATCATCGAGGCCCGCATGTCGGAGATTATCGAGCTGGTGTATGCCGAAATCTACCGCATGGGCTTGCACGAGCACCTCTCGGCTGGCATCGTGCTGACCGGTGGTGGCTCGCAGCTGCAAAATTTAGAGCAGCTAACCGAATACCTTACCGGCCTCGACACCCGCATTGGCTACCCCAACCAGCACCTAGGCAAGAGCAAGATTGAAACCGTAAAATCACCAATGCACGCCACGGGGGTAGGCCTCGTGCTGGCTGGTTACCAGGCCCAGGATGAGCGCAATAGCGCGCGCCCCGGCTATGGTGACGACGAAGTGCCCAATAGCTACAGCTACCAGGCTGCGCCGCCCATGGCAGCGCCAGTTGCCGTGGTGCCCAGCTTCGCGCCGCCCGCGCCGGTAGCGCCAGCTGCCGCTCCCAAAGCCCCGGAAGAGCCCAAAGAGCCTAAGGGCCCAAGCAAATTCGGGTCTTACCTGGGCGACATTACGCGCAAGCTGAAGGGTATTCTAATTGATGATTTTGACGATAAACAGTATTAAAATTCTAATTATGGGTGATGAGTGATGACTTATGACTTGGGCAGCTGGTTAAACAGTACCAATTCGTAACTTCTAACTCCTAATTCATAATTCATAATTAACAGCGTTATGAATTTCACTTTCGATATTCCTACTCAGAGCCGTTCTATTATCAAGGTAATAGGGGTAGGAGGTGGGGGCTCCAATGCCGTGAAGCACATGCACAAGCAGGGCATCAAGGACGTGGAGTTTATCATCTGCAACACCGACCGGCAAGCGCTGGAAAGCTCTACCGTGCCCAATAAACTCCAGATTGGGGTAGACCTAACGGAGGGCCTCGGCGCGGGCGCCAAACCCGAGCGCGGCCGGCAAGCGGCGTTAGAAAGCCGCGAGCAAATCAGGGAGCTGCTGAGCAATGGCACCAAGATGCTGTTTATCACGGCTGGTATGGGTGGCGGCACTGGCACGGGCGCGGCGCCCGTAATTGCGCAGGTAGCGCAGGAGCTGAATATCCTGACCGTAGGCATCGTGACGGCGCCGTTCCTGTTTGAAGGTAAGAAAAAGCGCGAGCAGGCTGAGCAAGGCATCAAGGAGCTGAGCGAAAACTGCGATACCGTGCTCGTGATTCTTAACGACAAGCTGCGCCAGCTTTACGGTAACCTCACCATGGGCCTGGCCTTCGCCAAAGCTGACACCGTGCTGACTACGGCGGCCAAGTCGATTGCCGAGATTATTACGGTGACCAGCGACGTGAACGTAGACTTCGAAGACGTGAAAACGGTGATGAAGGACTCGGGCGCGGCCGTGATGGGTAGCAGCATTACGGAAGGCGAAAACCGGGCTCGCCGCGCTGCGGAAGAGGCCCTGAATTCGCCGCTCCTCAACAATACTGACATTAAAGGAGCCCAGCGGATTTTGCTCAGTATCATGTCGGGCGACCAAGCTGAGCTAGAAATGGATGAGCTGTCGGAAATTACCGAGTACATCCAGGGCAAGGCCGGCGAGGACGCCGAAATGATTTTCGGCCACGGCATTGATGAGACGTTAGGCCAGAGCATCCGCGTGACGGTCATTGCCACGGGTTTTGCCCGCGAGGCGCACACCATCAATGCCCGCCCAAACGGGGCTGCGGAGGTGCCAGCCGAGGCCGGCGCGCCGCCTGCTGAAGCCCAGAATACTACCTTCGAAAAAGAGCACCAAGGCCAAGCTACCCCCGCTGCGCCCCAGGCGCCACTGGTGCCCAGCTTCACGGCTCCGGTTGCGCCCGAGCCTGCCCGCGTAACTTTTGACTTGAATGGGCCGGCCGCGCCTACTACCCACGCTCCGCTGACGGGTGCTCCCATTACGGCGCCCGGCGAGCCAGTGCTGGTGACAAACCACAACGGCCAGCACCAGCAGCCGGCGCCGCGCCCACGCCCGGCTGCGTTAGAAGCGCAGGCGTTGGAGCGGCGTAACCGCTTGCAGCAGCTTAGCCAAAACCAAGGGTTATCGCCGGAAGCCACTACCCACCTCGATACGCCCGCCTACCTGCGGCGCGGCCAGAAGCTGGAGCCCGTGGCGCCAAGCAATACCCAGAATATCTCGCGCTTCAACTTGTCGGATGATAATGAGCTGCTCGGAGATAACCGATTCTTGCACGACAACGTCGATTAAATCGAGCAACTAGCGTCATCAAAAAGCCCTGACTACATAAATAGTCAGGGCTTTTTGATGTGCACTGTTTTGAGAGTGACTACTTAGCCAACCGCGCTAAAATGGGCTTGCGAAGCGCTTGTCCGTGATAAATGTAGAGTCGGTTAGTGTCTTCAGAAAGGCGAGAACCTGCTTCTTTTCGGTGGCCGTAAGGTCCATGTGGCCGGTGCCGAAGACGGGGTCGTTGATGCCTTCTATTAAATTATTATCTAAGCCAGGGCTGGCCATTTGCACGTGGTCGGAGTAGTGGTCGAGCACTTCTTCGAGGGTTTTGAAGCGGCCGTCGTGCATGTAAGGGGCCGTGAGGGTAATGTTGCGCAGGGTAGGGGCGATAAACTTACCTTGGTCCACAGCTAGGCCCGTGATGCCGCCGCGGCCGGGGTCAGAAAACGTCAGGTCGAGGCCGTTGTTAAAGAACTTGCCTTCGTAATTCGACGACATCAGCGGCTGGGTGTGGCAGTGAAAGCACTCGGCGCCGCGCACTTTGCCGGGGGCAATGTGAGTAGTGTAGAGCTGCAAGCCGGCCAGCTCGTCGGCCGAAAAGCCCTGGCGGGTGGCCATAAACTTGTCGTAGCGCGAATTACTTGAAATCAAAGTGCGCTCGAACTGCGCCAGTGCTTTGAGCGTCA
>CALMOO010000725.1:16495-21967 GCA_937871705.1 uncultured Hymenobacter sp. | reverse complement strand
GAAGTGCGGTACTTTTTGCAGGCCCAAGAGCGCGCCTGGCCCAACTACGTAGGCGACCAAGTACTGGCTCCGGGTGTTCCGTCGGTTGTGCTGGACCAGCGTGGCGTCTACTACCTCTACTTTGCAGCCTTCGACCCCTCTGATGCGCCTAAGTTAAACAGTGGCAACTTTGACCCTGCGCATCGGCGTCCCTACTTCATGCAGCTAAAGGTCAATGTTCCGGCAAACGCCGCCGTAGCCGCAACATCCGATGCAGACTTAGCCACCTGGATAACGGCTAATTGAAATGTGCCGCAATACTAAGCTAGTCTGGTGCGCTGCATTTTAACTAAGCTGCCCCAAAGAGCGGGCTCGCAACTCGCTATTTGGTTTAGAGAGTGAAATAGCTACCCCTCAAAAAGGCTAGCTATTTCACTCAACCTGTAAGCAGTTCTACCCTAAAAGAGGAGTTATTATCTCTAATAAATGAAAACGCACGCTCTATCAACTGCAATTGAGTGGTTCAAATCATCGTTGACGGGCACGTTGCTGCTGCCTGAACAAAAAGGCTTCCAAGAAACTATTGCGCTCTGGAACGCTTCGCTAAAGCAACAACCGTTACTGGTCGTGTTGCCCGAAAACACCCAGGATGTGGTAAAAGCCGTCCGCTTTGCTCAAGCGCACGCCCTGCCCTTATCTGTGCGAGGCGGGGGCCACGACTGGGCAGGCCGCGCCCTAACAGCAGGTAGCGTGCATCTCAACCTGCGTCATTTGAATAGCGTGCAGGTTGATGTTGGGCAGAGGACCGCGACTGTGCAGGGCGGGGCCACTTCCATGGATGTGGTGCTGGCTACTGAGCCGCACCAGTTGGTGCCAGTTACGGGCACGGTCGGCCAAGTGGGGTTCGCAGGCTTGCTGCTAGGCGGCGGCTACGGGTTGCTAAGCGCGTCGTATGGGCTGGCCTGCGACAACTTGCTGAGCGCGGAAGTGGTGTTGGCCGACGGCCGGGTATGCGCAGCTAGCGCACAGGAAAACCCCGAGCTGTTTTGGGCCTTGCGGGGCGGGGGCGGCGGCTTTGGGATAGTGACAGCCTTGCAGGTGCAGCTGTACGAGGCCCCTCCCTTGCTGGCTGGTCTGCTGGTGTTCAATGGCGCCGACGCGACGCAGGTGCTAGGCGGCTATCACGAGTTGATGGCTCATGCGTCCAAACAGTTGGAGGTAGGTGTTGGTATGATAGCTGGCCTGGGTGGCCAGTTGGCCGTCGTGATGGCGGCCTATTGGTTTGGCGACCCAACCGAAGGCATGCGCCAACTAGAAGTTCTCAAAGGGCTAGGCCGGCTAATACAGGCCAGAATAGGGCCGACTACGTACCGGGAAATTATGGAAGACGGCAACGCCCGCCTAGGAGCTGCGCATTCTTATAGCGTACAAACAAGGTCATTGCCGACGCTTGAAGCCGAGCAGATACAACCAATTATCGCGGCAATGCAAACGGCAACTTCTCCGCTGTCAACGGTTGCTATACGTTTCATATTTGGCGACGCTACCACCGTGGCTGCTACCGAAACCGCGTTCTACCTGCGGAAGCCGCACTACATGCTGCAGATAGTGGCCGCTTGGGACGAGCCCGGAACTTCATACGGCGAGCAGCACGCGCAATGGGCTAGCCAGCTGTCCCGGGCTTTGCAGCCAGCTGCTTACCCGGGAGGTTACGCCAATTTACTGGGCCCCGACGAAACGGAGCAGAACAAGTTGGCTTTTGGCAAAAACTTGGCCCGATTACAGCAAATTAAGCGCACCTACGACCCCAAAATCCTATTCAAGGGGTTGAGTTTCCCTTTGACAGCCTGAGTATTTCAGCCGCTACTGCCCGCTGCTACTACCCGCGATAAGTCAGTGGCTGTTAAAGGATAGGTTCAGAAAGGTACCGTGGCTGTTGCAGGACGGTCAAGCTCGCTCGGAAGCAGGCTATTTCCAGCTATAGAATGCAAAAAAGTGGGCTTGCCGCCAATTTACAGAACCGATCTTGGGCAATTAAGGCGCCGCTCTATATCCTGAACGGATGGTTAACACAGCCACTACCTCTTCCTAAAGCCTGGCTTCAATACTCACCAGGCTGAACCGGTCAGCAGCTACTTGTTCCAGTAAACGGCCGGGTGGTGCCCTACATAGGAGGGCTTTTATCAGATAGTACTCGGGCTCACCACCTAACAGTTGGTACGCTAGGTCGTCTTCGTCGTGGCCATGCTGAGTGCGTTGTGCTAGCCCCCCACAATCTGTTTGCCCGATGCAAGCCAGTAACAGATAGAAACTTCTTAAATCATCTCAAAAAGCGGGTGATTCCTACCCTTCATTTCATTAATGACCCTTGTTTATGACTGCTCTTCCCGGTTTCGTATTCGTGCATGGTGCATGGCATAATGCTGATACTTGGCATACGGTGCTGCCGCTACTGCGGGCACGAGGCTTTATAGCCGAAGCGCTTGACCTACCCGGCGCGGGAGTATACGCGCAGGACCCATCCTGTTTCCGCCAGCAACCCGCTGACCTTGCCGCCATGGCTACCGAGTTTTCGCCTAACGCTAGGGTGACCCAAGACGAGCGCACGGCGGCCGTCAGCGCTAAAGTTGCGGAGGTAGCAGCTCGGGCCAATGGGCAAGTAGTGTTAGTGGGCCACTCGTTGGGCGGCATCACCATCTCGCCGGTAGCGGAGGCTCACCCAGCGCAACTGGCTGCCGTCGTGTATCTCGCCGCCCTATTGCTTCCCCCAGGAGTTTCGCCGCTGGCTTTCAACCACGAGCCCGAGCTGCCAGCAATTCCTTTGCAACAACGTTTTGAGCAGCTGTTAGTAGCTGACCCAACCGTAGTTGGGGCCGGTCGGGTGAATTGGCTTTCAGACGACCTGGCCTACAAGGCGCGCCTTAAGGCCTTTTTCTACCCCGAGGCCGATGAGGAAACGTACCGCCAGTTTACTGCGCGCCTGCATGCTGACGAGCCCGCGTCGGTGCTAGTAGTGCCGTCGGTCGTTACGCCGGAGCGATTTGGTAGCGTGCCACGCTACTACATCCGTACTAGCGAAGACTGGGTGACACTCCTGCCCACGCAAGACTACATGATTGCTCGCACGGATGCGGTGATGCCCACGCCCACCGTTTCTTACACTCTACTAAGCGACCATTCGCCCTTTGCCGCTCAACCACAGGCACTAGTAGCTGTGTTAGCCGCCATTGCTGACCAAGTCTGTTTGAAGTAATTCAATTGCGGTGGCCGAAATGCGGCCGTATGCTGCGTGTGTCATAGTAGGTATGTACGTGGTACGTGTGAGGCAGCCTAGTTTAGCAGGGGAAATTCAGGGGGTTGTTGAGGCAATTAATAGGATCCTAGCTAGCCACTGTTGGCGTGTCAGTGGTCGCAATTGTAATCAAAATTAACTGGCTGATGCTGACGCTAGCATTCGCATCCACTAAGTCGGCAAAAGACAAATCAGTAGCGAAGTCCAAGTAGTACTGTTGCGGCGCTTGGCTGGTAGTTGGATGCTTTTCTGGCTACGTTCATTGCCGCAGTAGTGCGGGCACTGCCTGAAGTATTTGTGCTCTAGTTTCTGACGAATTTTCGGTCTAAAAAGTATATAAACCACTGCACTTTCACGATTTACACCTAGCTTAACTATGAGTAAATCAATGCTTATGCGAGAGGAAGCTCATCCAGTAGCTCAAAGTTGCCAAACCTCACCTTCCGCTTCTACCGCTAACGTGCTAGTGTTAATTATTGGGGCGGGACTAACGGGGCTTACCCTCGCCTGCGACTTGGCTCGGCGAGGCGTGGACTTTCGACTCATTGAGAAAGCTCCAGTCTACTTCGTGGGCTCACGAGGCAAAACGTTGCAACCGCGCAGCTTGGAGGTGCTCGATGCCTTGGGCGTCATTGACCAAATTCTGGCGCACGGCCGGTTTTATATGCTGATTCGCAGCTACGTGGGCACCGAGGTAGTGGGTGACTATGACCCCTTCGCGGGACGCTATCCTACTCCCAGCGTGCCATACGCTGCCGGGCTGTGGATTCCACAATTTCTGGTCGAGGAAGTGTTACGGCAACGCCTAGCCGAACAGGGCCAAAAAGTAGAGTTGGCTACCGCCCTCACGTACATCGAACAGGATGAGCAGGGCGTGACCGCCACGCTCCAAACAGCAAGCGGCCTGGAGCAAGTGCACGGCCAGTACTTGGTCGGGGCCGATGGCGGCCGCAGTTTTGTGCGCAAATTCTTGCAAATTGGCTTTGCGGGCGAAAAGCTGCCGGGCCGGCTGTTTGCGGGCGATGTGCGGGTTAAAGGGCTCGACCATGAGCACTTGCACGTTTGGAACACGCACCCGGACGGTGTTGTCTCGCTCTGCCCTTTTCCAACGACGCCTGTCTTTCGGTTCCAAGCGCAGGTACCGGTCGACTTTGCCGGTGAGCCGTCGCTGGAAATCTTTCAGCAGTTGCTAACCGAGCGTGCCAGCCGCGTCGATATACAGCTTTCCCATCCTACCTGGCTGTCGCTCTTTCAGGCCAGTGCCCGCCTGGCAGATACTTACCGGGTTGGCCGGGTGCTGCTGGCAGGAGATGCCGCGCACATTCATCCAGCGGCTGGTGGCCAGGGCATGAACACCGGCATCCAGGATACGTATAATTTGGGCTGGAAGCTAGGATTGGTTCTGAGTGGTACTAATGCGGAGCTTCTGCATACCTACGAAGAGGAACGCCAGCCAGTGGCCGCCGCTATAGTGAACTTAAGCACCCAGCTGCGTAAGGATTTCCAAAGTAGCGCAAAACAATTGCCAAGTGGCCCCGAGATGCTGCAACTAGGCATCAATTACTGTTATAGCTCGCTAAGCCAGCACCTCTACCCCGGTGCCTTGCCGCTGCGAGCCGGCGACCGAGCGCCGGACGCCCCACTGCTAGATGCCTACGGCCACCAGCGGCGGCTATTTGACGTATTACGCGGCCCGCGCTTCACACTACTGTGTTGGGAAAACCCCGCCAATGCCGCGTGGCGACAATTCATAAACGACTATTCAAATTTGCTGATCGTATACCACCTTACACCCGGACCGCCGACGGCGGCAGTTAGCCACCAATTGCTAGCGGATGACCAGGGCTACTTACGGGAGGCATATGGTGACGAAACGGACGTGTTTTATCTGATTAGGCCCGACGGCTATATCGGCTTGGTCGGCAGCAGCAGCGAGCTAATTAAATCCGTCAGAATGTACTTGCGGCAGTTGCTTGCCACACCCCACACTTAGGTAGGTGCGTGAGGAAAAGTTAATTGGCGGTCTCTGCGCGGGGACGCCAACAAGGACTTCAGGCACAGCCTCGGTTTGGGCACACGCTTGGCCATCCTAGCCATGCCGAGGCTGGTGATGGAGCAAGCCCCACCCCTACTTACAAAAGTTTGATTTTCAACAATTCTTACTTCTCCGCCCGTGGACGAGCAGTTAGGCCTAATCTCGT
>CALMOO010000725.1:11314-16485 GCA_937871705.1 uncultured Hymenobacter sp. | reverse complement strand
GCATGGACTTCGCGTTTAAACAGCCCGAAGACGATGGTTTTGCTGCTGGCTCCTCAGCCGCGCACTCGGCGCGGCCAGAAGTACAATTCATCAAGTTCAGGCGCCCTGCCAAACCCGGTCGGCACGAGGCAGAGTTGGGACAGGCACCGACGCAGACGCAGGTACACCTCATTTGCTGCGCGCACGTTCAAGCCAGTCAACCAGGCGGCGTTCAAGGCTGTCAAATCCAGGGCAAACAGGCGCAGCAGCTAGCGAAATCTAATATCGGCCTGCCTACAGCAAAGTCAGTCGACACTGTCTTATTATGTGATGTAGCTTGCTTATTCAGGAAACAAAAGTATATAATTACTAATGTCATGCAGGAATTTTCCTCTCTACTCAATCACATCGCGCCTCATATTATCCTTGAGAAAGAAGACAAGGAATTATTTATTTCGGTGCTAAGGATGAAAAAAATAAAACGCAGACAACTGCTGGAACAACCTGGGTATGTGTCCACCTATCGCACCTATGTGGTCGAGGGGGCGCTCAGAGCTTTCTCTATCGGCACTGATGGACAAGCCTATACTATTTCATTGGCAGTAGATAATTGGTTTATCGGCGACCACGGCAGTTTCCTACGACAGGAGCCGGCCACGTTATTTGTGGAAGCCCTGGAAGACAGCACCCTCATCCAATGGAGCTATGAGAGTGAACAAGTTTTATTAGAAAAAATACCGCAATTCGCCCGCGTAATGATGCAAAGGGCGCAGCAAGTCGCGGTGATGTTGCAGCAACGGGTCATTTCCCATTTGAGCTTGTCCGCGGAAGTGCGCTATGCAGAATTTGCCACAAACTATCCCGCCTTCGTACAGCGGATTCCGCTGTATATCATCGCCTCCTATTTGGGAATGACGCGAGAATTCCTCTCTAAGATTCGCAATCAAAAAGGTAGTTGACCGAGTTACTCTCTAAGTAGGTGAACTAGTCCACGGTCCTTTGGTAAGCTAGTTCACCTTTTCTCTTGGCGTCTTAACTGACCTTTGCCTCGTCAAATAAGACAGGTTTTAAGCTAAGACAGCTATGAGAGATTACGCAGCCGAATTCAAGGGAAAAAAGGCCCTTATAACTGGCGGTTCACGGGGCATTGGGGCCGCCACCGCACAACGCCTGCTAGATGGTGGGGCCACGGTAGCGGTTACGGCCCGCTCCCACCACGCGCAAACACCGGCCGGGGCACATTTTATTACAGGGGACATCAGCACGCCGACCGGGGCGAACGCGGTTGCTGCAGAAGCCCTGCACCTGCTTGGTGGCTTAGATATCTTGGTAAACAACGCAGGGGCGGCGGCGGCAAAATTACCGAGTATTGAAACCATTTCCGATGAAGAGTGGCTCGAGGCTCTGATGGTCAATTTTATGAGTGCCGTGCGGGTTACCAATCCGCTATTAAACGCATTGCGAGAAAGCAGTTCTGGAGCTATTGTGAACGTGTCAGCTGGCGGTCTGCTGCCATTTCCAGGTTTCCTGGCGCATTATGGCGCCGCAAAGGCTGCCCTGAACAATTACACCCGCTCATTAGCCAAGGAGCTAGCCCCAACGGGGGTACGTGTGAACCTCGTTACCCCAGGGGCTATTATTACCCCTGGAGCTGGCGAGGGGCGCAAGCTGCTGACCACTGCCCTAGGCATTACCGCCGAACAATTGTTTGCCGCGACCCCGCTGCGCCGGGCCGGTACAGCTGAAGAGTTAGCGGAGACAATTGCATTCCTGGCTTCTACGCGCTCTTCTTACATCACCGGACATAATCAATTTGTCACCGGCGGTTACGGTGAACTTTCTTGATTTTACGTTATCTGCTTGAAGATTGTCCCAGTAGCGAGCTACAACAATCGTTAAGAAGCTAAGTGAGTATGTACGCCTACCTCTTCGTAGCAATTATGCAAATCAAAATAGCCGGGCTCGTTTCCAAGCACAATGAATTGGTAAAGGGTATAGGCAATCTCCATCATTTTTGGTCGGCTAAGTAATAGAGTGCACCATCCAAAAAAGGCTCGTAGCTACTGCAGAATACTCAAAGACGCTCGAGAACAGCGCGCGGCGATCGGCGAAACACAAGCCGGTAGCATTCAATAGCTGCTTGTCTAAGCTCAGGTCAGCCACTAGCTACTTAAAACGCTTGTTCTCTTCTTTCAACTACTTGTGGCGGCAAAGTTCCGGTTCTTTCGGTTATAGTGCATGGCCTCGCTAATACCCATTTGTGGCACGCTTCCACGCCTGTTACGTCGATCTCCGTCTGGCGCAATCGAACGATTTGAGCCTCGGTAAACTTGTTCTTTTTCAGAGCGCTGCTAGGGGGTTTAAGGTGCAACAAGTACCCAATTTCTTCTGTTTTAGTTTGATCCGATTTTGTGAGGGGAGGTTATCTTCCTGTTGTATCCTCTGGCCAAATCCTTTCAGAACTACCACGAATAACCTTCACTCAAATCGATGAAGCTTTTTTCAGCTGGGTATTAAACTATAGGTAATACGAGGCCTCCAAACGCATAAATGGCTTGCTTGAGCTAGTCACTTTCTCTATTTCCCCTTCTTTTTATGACCATGCGTCTGTTTTCCATCGTTGCCACCCTGCTCGTCGTAGCCAGCCTTACTGTTGTCCAGGCCCAAACCCGCACACCTGTAGTTAATAACCGCGAGCACAATCAGCGCGCCCGCATTCGCCAAGGCGTAGCCTCTGGCGAGCTCAATCAGCGTGAGGCTGCTCGCCTGCAGGGCCGCGAGGCGGGTTTAACTGCTCAGCGCCGAGTTGCCCGCGCGGACGGCGTAGTAACGAATCAGGAGCGCCGTGACCTACTTAAGACTGAAAACCGTGATAGCCGTGCTATCTATCACCAGAAACATGACGCGCAAGTGCGCTAGGGGTGTTCTCAGTTAAGGTATAGCGTCATGATGCGTGCACAGACGAAAGCCTGAAAAGAGGTGTCTAATTTATCGTAGCGGGTGGCAAGTCGGCGGTGCTGCTTCCACTTGTTTACCGTCTGTTCGATGTGATGGCGTTTGGCATAAGCGCAAGGGTCGAAGTAGGGAATATAGCGTCGGCGTGGAGTAGGTGGGATAACGGCCAGGGCCCCGGCCGCGGCGATAAGCCCACGCAAGGCATCGCTGTCGTAGGCCATGTCGGCCACCACTTCGCAGGCCGGAGCCAGGTGCGGCGTCAGCAGCCACGCGGATTGCGGACAGTCGCTGGCTTGTCCCGGCGTCAGCAGCCAGTTCAGCACGTTACCCGCCCCGTCACACCTCAGGTGCAGCTTGGTAGTCCGCCCGCCCCGGCTGCGGCCGATGGCTTGGCTACCTTTTTTTAGCGGCCCCCGCCGCGTGCTGGTGGACGCGGATGCTAGTAGAGTCGAGTTGCACCTGGCGCTGGCGGGCGTGGGGAATGCGTCGGTTGTGGGCTACCAGCCACTGCGCCACCCGCTCCCACACCCCGCTGTCGCGCCAGCGGGCGAAGCGCACGTACACCCGATGCCAGTGCAGTGCCCCAGGTGCGGCGGCAGGTCGCGCCAGCCTACGCCCGTGCGCCCTAGCCAGCGCACCGCTTCCACGAACCCGCGTGTATCGCGTGCCGTCGTGCCCCGACAAGTCGCTTGACCTGGTAGCAAGGGCGACAACTCCGCCCACATCGAATCTGTCAATAACGTGCGGTCTGCATTCATGAACCCAAGTTAACCTACTAACTGAGAACACCCCCTAGCCCGCTGTAGCTCCGCGTACGTGGGACAGCAACTGGGTAAAGCCCGGTGTCTCATAGTGGGAGCACGCTCCAGTACGCCGCCACTGGACCGGAGCAGCTTAGAGGGGTGCCGGAAAGGCTTGCTGCTAGTCGTAGCTCACGCCTGCGGGCCCGACCTGATAGCGGAGCGTGTCTGCGCCAGCCTACGCCTCGTCATCGATTTCCTGAGAATTGGTCCTAATACTTTCAATGAAGTAGAGGGGCGCTGCGCCTGCGCCGTCTGGGTGCAGCTACCGAGCATTACCCGCCGGGTGGGGCGCCTGGTACACCACAAACAGGCGCTCTCAGCACTGGGCTACTTACTAATTGCGTGACAGATAGCACTTCCTAGTTGTTGGCACCGCGGTTGGCTAGGCCGCTTGCTAGGGAGAGCCTGGCTAACAGTTGTTGCGCCAACACTTCTCCCTCGGGTAGGCCAAGCTGACGCCAGAGCTCGACCCCCTGCTGCACGAGCACGAAAGCCGGCAGGTGGGTGACATGAAAGCTGTGCACTACGGCGGGGTAGCTATCCTCCTCAACAATGAGCACCTGGATAGCTGGGTCGAGCCGACGTTGTAGCGCAGCGAGCCGGTCCTTAATAGTTGCCGGAACCTGCTTGGTCACGCCGGCGGCCACCAAGGGCAGCAGCACTACCAAAATTGCGGCATCGGCGGACCGCAAGTCAGGGGGAGGTGGGAGTGGCATGGACGGAGCGAGTAGGAGCGACGGGTATACTTCCAAAAGTAGCCATTCCTGCTAGGCTGGCACTATGACGCTTGTCGGGCGAAAAGCCTGATGTTTATCATACTCGTCGACCAGCCGCGAAGTAGCCAGTACCCCGCTACATTGGGCACAAGTACGGGTGCATTCGTATAGCGGTTTCTCTGCTGCCTATTCCGACCACCAGCGTGTTTTACTACCCGCACTACGTGCCGCCATGCCTGTTCCTCCGGCCCTACTTGTTGCCGCCTCCGCCTTTCCTGCCGAGTTGCTGCCGACCCTGCTCGAGGTGTCGCTAACCGCCGTGCTGCTGCTGCGCCCGGTGTACGCGTCAGTGGACGGAGAAGTGCTTGATTTTGTGGTCGACTACCTGAATCCGACCGGGCAGCGCCTGCTCAAACAGTCTGGCCCACCGGGCGGAACCATCCGTCAGTTCTTTCCCCAGCTGCCGGCCAGTGACGTGCTGGCCTTTTACTGCCACGTGTTAGAAACCGGTGAGGCAGGCCGTTATGAGGCTAGCTACCAGCACGAGGGGCTCGACCACTACTTTCAAGCGGCGGCCAAGCGTTGGGGGCCACAGCTAGTAGTGAGCTTTACGGACACGGCCAACTACGTTCACAACCCCGTGGAAGAAGC
This sequence comes from uncultured Hymenobacter sp., assembly GCA_937871705.1. GTDB lineage: Bacteria > Bacteroidota > Bacteroidia > Cytophagales > Hymenobacteraceae > Hymenobacter. Next base: position 11,381 of record CALMOO010000725.1, on the reverse strand, counting down.
CTTGCGCCAGAGCCAAGCCCGCGAGCGGGATACGCTGGCTGATGCCCGCAACCAGCGCCAGCGCTTG
>CALMOO010000725.1:0-11304 GCA_937871705.1 uncultured Hymenobacter sp. | reverse complement strand
GTCCTACGCACGTCATCGACTTAGCCAACGACCTTTTTCGCTGGGTATTTGGCTACCGCCCCTTGCTGGGCAAGCCTTACCGCGAGGCTGTTCCAGAGTTGGAAGGGCAGCAACTCTTCGACTGCCTCGACCAGGTGTATCGGACGGGCGAAACTTTTCACGCGAACGAAATGCGCGTGCAGCTAGACTCGGGCCAACGAGCGCCGTTTTACTTCAACCTCATTTGCCAGGCGGTGCGCGATGCTACGGGTCAGCTTAGCGGCGTGCTGCTTATCGCCACTGAAGTCACGCAGCTAGTGCTCGCTCGCCAGCGAGTGGTCTTACTGAATAAGGAGCTAGCCGCCACCGTAAAGCAGCTGCGTCTGAGTAATGCCGAGTTAGAGCGTCAGGTGGCCGACCGCACCCACGCGCTGCTCGTTACCCTCAAGCAGCTGCAAAAGCGGCAGCGTGAGTTGACCCGCGCCTTGGCCGCCGAGCAGGAGTTGGGGGAGCTAAAGTCCCGCTTCGTCTCGTTGGCCTCGCATGAATTTCGTACGCCCCTAACAACTGTGCTCACGTCGGCTGACCTTATTGCCGACTACCCCAGCGGAGACCAGCAGCCCCAGCGCCTGAAGCACGTGCAGCAAATCCGCGCGTCGGTGCAGCACCTCAGTGACCTGCTAGAGGAATACTTGTCGCTCGGTCGCCTCGAAGCCGGCAAAGTGGAGGTTCGGCCAACTACCCTCGACCTCGCCACTTTCCTGCGGGAAACAATAACCAGTGTGCAGGGCCTGTGTAAAACTGATCAGCTCATTACCCAGCAGGCGCAGTGCCCCGGCCCCATTCAACTCGACGCTTCGCTGCTGCGCAAAATTCTGATAAACCTGCTCTCGAATGCCCTAAAGTACTCCGGCGAAGGCGCCGTGGTGCGCGTGCAAGCTGCGTGCACGCACAACCAGCTGACGTTGCGGGTGGAGGATGAGGGCATCGGTATTTGCCTAGACGACCAGCCGCACTTATTCGAGCAGTTTTTCCGCGCCCGCAATGTCGCCGACATTCCGGGCACCGGGTTGGGACTTTACATCATTGCCCGCTACCTGGACCTGCTGGGCGGCACTATCGCGCTGCATAGCGAGCCGGGCGTGGGCACCACTGTTACCCTCACTATTCCTTATGCTAACTGTTCTACTGATTGAAGACAATGCCTCTATCCGCAGGAATACGGCCGAGCTGCTGAGCATGGCTGGCTACGTGGTCCTCACAGCCGAAAACGGCCAATTGGGAGTGGAGCAAGCGCTGGCTACCAAACCCGACCTAGTGGTGTGCGACATTATGTTACCCGTGCTCGACGGCTACGGGGTGCTGCACATCTTTAACCAAAACCCACAGCTAGCGGGCATACCCTTTATTTTCCTGACGGCGAAAGCCGAGCAGGCCGACCAGCGGCGTGGCATGGAGCTGGGCGCCGACGACTACCTGACCAAACCCTTCAATAAAACGGACCTGCTCAGCGCTATTGCCAGCCGGCTGGCGCGTTTTCAACACCTCAAGCCGGCGTACGAGTTGCCGGCGAACGGGCTGGAAGAACCTCTGCCCGGTGCGCGTCCCGTGGACCAGCTGGCTAGCCTGGCCCTCGACCGTAAAGTCTATAGCATTCGAAAGAAGCAAGACATTTACCTCGAAGGCGAGGAGCCTCAGCGACTGTACTTTGTGCAGTCAGGCCGCGTGAAAACCATCCAAACCACGGCCGCTGGCAAGGAACTGATTACGGCCCTGTATGGCCCCGGCGAGTTTTTTGGCTACTTGCCCCTACTGGAGCGCATTCCCCACTATGACTCAGCGGTGGCCATGGAAGAAACAGAGCTGCGCTACATTCCCCAGCAGGAGTTTACGGAGCTGCTGCTACGCAGTCCGGAAGTAGGCCAGCAGTTTGTTCATCTGCTGGCCAGCCGGGTGCGCGAGCGCGAGCAGCAGTTGCTCGGCATGGCGTATACTTCGTTGCGTCGGCGCGTGGCCGACACGTTGTTACGGCTGTGCGAGTCGACTGGGGTAGTCCCCGCTCCCACCATTCAGCTCACCCGCGAGGACCTGGCGGCCGTGGTCGGCACGGCAACCGAATCGATTATCCGCACGCTCAGCGAATTCAATCAGGCGGGGCTGGTCGAACTGACGCCCAATCATATTCGGGTGCTGGAGCCCGAGAAGCTGCGCTGTGCGCAATGGTAGGCCTGACAAAGCTCATACGCGCACTATGAGTTTCGTCATGTTAAACGCTAGAATGGTCCTACTACTTTTGGGTTAGCTAACTAACGCGGTCTTAACGCAGTCTCTACTGCCCTAAGCTGCGGCGAGAGTAGCAGCCGAAGTTGCTGGCTTATCCAGCAACTCGTTTTCGGTTGATTTTCCTATTTTCTTTCACACTTTTTGCCATGAAGAATCAAACTGTAATCGGCATCTTCAACACCACCGCTGAAGCCCAAAACGCCGTTCAGCAGCTACAAGCCGCGGGCTTTGTGCGGGATTACGTTGATATCTCGCAAGCCTCACCTAGCGCCAGCGGTACCAGCAGTAATTACCAGAACACCAGCGGCACCACGACCGAAGCCGTCGCGGACACCGCCGGCCGGGCGAGCGATAGCGTAGGCAGTTTTTTCAGCTCCCTCTTCGGGAATGACAACGACGAGGCCCACACCTATGCGGAGGTAACCCGCAGTGGTCACTCCCTGGTGACAGTACACGTGGACACGGCCGAACAGGCTCGCCAAGCCGCTAACATTCTGGATACGGCCGGCGCGCTCGATGTTGACAGTAAGGCCGCCGAATACGGCGTACAGAATAGCTACACGGCCAACCGCATGGCCCCAGCCCCAACTACCGCTACCGGCGGAATGACGGCTCAGGTGATTGAAGAGAACCTGCAAGTAGGCAAGCGCGTGGAACAAACTGGCGGCGTGCGCCTACGCTCGCGCATTGTTGAGCGCCCGGTGGAAGCCAGCGTGCGCCTGCGGGAAGAACACGTAACCGTGCAGCGTAAGCCCGTCAACCGCGCAGCTACGGAAGCGGACTTCACGACCTTTAAAGAAGGCGATATAACTGTAACCGAAAGTGCTGAGCGCGCCGTCGTAGGCAAAGAAGCGAAAGTGGTGGAAGAAGTGAGCCTCGGCAAGCAGGTTACGGAGCGCGAGCAAACTATCCACGACACGGTGCGCAACACCGAAGTGGAGATAGAGCAAGTTCCCGGCGCCAGCACGACCAACACTACCGCCACCCCCCTATCATCGACCAACACGTCGAAGCCGACCGGCAACTAAGCCCTGCTACTTCTACGCGCTATGACACCTACTACCAATACACCTAATCCGGGCCGTGAGCAAGTTGTGGCGAATTTCTCTGCCCCCCACGGTCACGAAGCGGTCCCCCACCCTAAAGCGACTGGACTAATTGCTAGCAAGCGTATTTCCTGGGGCGCGGTCTTCGCCGGAGCCCTCCTTGCCATCGTGCTGCAATTGGCGTTGAGCCTGCTGGGCCTGGGCATCGGCCTAGGCACCATCGACCCGTTGCAAGAGCAAAATCCGATGTCGGGCATCGGCATTGGGGCCGCCATCTGGTGGCTGCTTACGACGCTCGGTTCGCTCTACCTGGGCGCGACGGTGGCCAGCCGTCTAGCTGGCATTCCCCGCCGTACCGACGGCCTGCTCCACGGCTTGCTCGTGTGGTCGGTGGTGACGCTCGCGACATTCTACCTGCTCACCACCGCCGTAGGCCGCATCATTGGCGGCGTGACAGGGGTCGCCGGCCGGGCGCTTTCGGGTGTGGGCTCGGGTATTGCCGCCGTGGCTCCCGGGGCGGGCGATGCCATCAAAGGCGAGTTGAAAGAGCAGGGCATTGACCTGAGCGACGTGAAGCACCAGGCCCGCCTGTTGCTGCGCCAGACCGGCAAAGCCGAGCTAACGCCCGAGAACATCGAGCGCCAGGCTAAAACCGCGGGCAGCCAAACCCAGGACGAAGCCGGCCAAGCCGCCGCCAACCCCCAGGCCGCGGGCCAGAGCTTCGACGACGTAATCGACAACCTGACCAGCAAAGCCGATAACCTAGGCAACGCTGCTGACCGCGACGCGGCCGTGAACGTGGTGATGAAGCGCACCGGCAAGAGCCGGGCCGAGTCGGAGCAAATCGTAGACAATTGGATTACCACCGCCAAGCAGGCCCAGGCTAAGCTCAAGGAAGCCAAAGATGCCGCTGCGCTCAAGGCCCGCCAGGTAGCCGATGCCGCCGCTGAAGGCTTGTCCAAAGCCGCTTTGCTGGCTGCCCTGGGCCTGGGCCTGGGGGCCGCCGTATCAGCCTTTGGGGGCCGCCGCGCCACGCCTTACCAGGACCCCACCCTGACGGCTGGTTCGCAGCCCTAAGCCTAACTACCTGACAAACAAGGTCCTCTCCGGTGCGCGGAGAGGGCCTTGGTCATTTTCCTACTTGGCTTTCTTCCTGTATTACGACCACCGTTTCCGGCCTGGTTAGTTCTATTTCTCCTCCTTTCTCTCTTCATTCCGTATGAGCCACGCCCAATCTCCCAGCTCCCCCCCCGGCTCTAAAGCCGCGCTGCTCGGGGCCGACCCCGCCAACGGCCACCACGAGCCCGCCGCTCGGTCCCAGCCCGCGGCAGCCGGTGTTGCCGTCAGCCTACCGGCCTCATTAGCTGGCTTGCCAGCTTCGCTTCAAGCCACTGATACACAGTTGCTGACGCGTTTTAGAAGTCTCTCTACAACCGAAAAGGTGCTTGTCGGCTTGCTGTTGGTGTCCATAGTGCGGCATTTCACCCGCTCGCGCTAAGGGCTTTATCTTTCACTCGTCATGCGCTCGCTTGCTTCGCTAGTTGCCTTGCTCCTCCCGCTCCTCAGTGTAGGGGGGACTGCCTGTCAAAGCAGCCCCGTTGCCACGGATACAGTGACAGCCCCGTCCCTCACCGCCAAGCCCACCGCCGCCGACTCGGCCGCCCTGCGCAAGGCGGCACCTGCTGCCGCCACTGGCCAGGCAGTGCCCTTCGTAGGCAAGCCCGACCTTAAAGCTGCGCTGCGCAGCGGCGGAATAGCTCCCGCCGCTACTAGCACCCGCTGAATACCATTACTACCCACGTTAAGCTATTCTTTCACTCACAGCGTCCCGGCTTCGAGAAGAAGCAGGGGCGCTGTGAGTACTAGCTGACCAGTTATAAAGCACTAACAGTGGTGAATAGGCGGCTAGCCTCTTTCTCCTGCCGATAGCTAGCAGGTCGCTATTGCCACGCCGCTATCTACCGAAAAAATAATCCTACAAATCCTGCCTTTAGCCCAACTGTGGGCAGTCGATGGCGTACAAACCGCCCGATGAGCACTAGTCCTGCCAACCAGCCTGCCCGCCCTACTGATGCCCGCCTAAACCCCGAGCCGACGGGCGAACTGCGTATCCCGGTTATCGAAGAAACGGCCATCATTACCCGTGAGCTGGTCGAGACCGGCCGCGTGCGACTCACCAAAACAGTGGAGGAGCACCAGCAAACGCTGCCCCTCGACCTGCGCCACGAGCAGGTTGAAGTGCAGCACGTACCCATCAACCAATTTCTGCCCGACGACGCGCCCGCCCCCGACTCCCGCCGCGAGGGCGACACGCTCATCATCCCGGTGCTGCGCGAAGTCATGGTCAAGCGCCTACTGCTGGTCGAGGAGCTGCACGTGACTACCCGCCAGCTCACCACCCAGGAGCCACAGACCGTGACGCTGCGCCACGAGCAGGTGCAAGTCGAGCACCTACCCCCTACCACTACCGCTGCCCTTTCCTAATGCCGGCCCGACACCTGCCGGCGCACTTGTTCTTTCACCCCTCCTTTCTTTCCCCAACCATCTCATTTTTCTTCTCATGAGCCAGACTGTAGTAGGCCTGTTTGATACCGCCGCTGAGGCGCAACAAGCAGCCCAAAAACTCGCCGCCGCCGGCTTCGGCGTAGAGTCCGTTGACGTCTCCAACGCCAAATACAACACCGGTAGCGGCGCTAGCACTAGCAGCGACAGCTCTGACTACCAGAACACCAGTGGCACGGCCGTCGAAGGCGTAGCCGACGCCGCTGGCCGCACGGCCCACAAAGCCGAAGAAGGTGTTAGCGGATTCTTTAGCAGCCTCTTCGGCAGCGACGAGGACGACAACGACACGGCTGGCCGCTACCAGCACGTGGCCCAAAGCACTGGCTCTATCGTGACCGTGCACTGCCATTCGGCCGAAAACGCCCATCAAGCCGCCCAGATTTTAGATGAGGCCGGGGCCGTGGACGTGGACGAGCGCGCCGCCACCACCGGCTATCAGGGTAAAACTCAGCCGAACAGCTACGCCGACCAAAATACCACTGCTGGCACCGACGGCCTGAAAGCTGAGGTTATCGAGGAAAGCTTGCAAGTAGGCAAGCGCACTGAGCAAACCGGCGGCATGCGCCTGCGCTCGCGCATCGTGGAGAAGCCCGTTGAGGCAAGCGTGCGCCTGCGCGAAGAGCACGTGGTGGTGAACCGCATCCCGGTAAACCGCCCGGCGTCCGAAGCCGACTTCCAGGCGTTCAAAGAAGGCCAGGTTGAACTAACTGAGTCAGCTGAGCGCGCCGTAGTCGCCAAAGAGGCTAAAGTGGTGGAAGAAGTGAGCCTTGGCAAGCAAGTAACCGAGCACGAGCAGGTTATTCACGACACCGTGCGCAACACCGAAGTGGACGTGGAGCAAATTCCCGGCAGCACGACTACGACGACCAACACCACTGGCACCAAGCCGGCATCCAACGTGTAACGAACCCCGTTCATTTTGCATGCCAAGGCGGCCGGTTATTCCGGCCGCCTTTTTTGTAAGTTACCCTTCGTAGCCTTATCCCCTTAGCTAATAACTTGCTTGCTTTGCATCATGACACAAGAATTAACGTCTGCCTTGGGCAAAGTCTATCTCACTATTGAAACCGACCCCGAAAACCGCTGGATTTTCACGGATTGGCAGGGCTACTTAACCGCTGAAAACATCAAAACGGGCGCCAAGGCGTATACCGCCGCCCTGGCTAAGGCGGGGTTTTCCTGTGTGCTCAATGACACGCGCTCGGTCCGGGGTCCCTGGGACCACTCGATGGATTGGGTCATTAACGAGTGGGCTCCCAATGCCGCTAAAGCTGGGTTACGCCACTTCGCCTTGATTTCTACTCCCGAAACGCTGGCTGATGGGTCCGCCGCTAACTTCTACGGCCAACTCACGGCGTTTCAAGGACACGTTTTTGACAACATGGCCGATGCTAAAAGTTGGTTACGACAGCATAGCAAGTAGCCGCGACTTCATCACCCAGTAACATGTACAGCAGCATCGCGTCACTTTTGATCAAAAATACGCACCTACTGGGGTTGGCAGCAGCAAATAGTCAGCTTACTTTAATAGCCATTATTTGGCCTTAGCAAAACAAGATTTTGGAGGCAGTGGCGAGGGGCGTCCCTTTCCTTTTGGTTTCTAGTAATAGTCGAATCACATAAGATTGCTTCTCGGACACCTCTTGGAATCAGGGCGAGTTTTCTAGTATTACCACCTACCGTTAAGGGTAGAACTTTCAGTAGGCGGCTAGCGCTAAGTTTCCTGCCGGCTGACCGGTAGCAGGCGTCAAGCGCGCCAAGGGTAGGACTTGCAACCTATCCTGGCGCTGTTGTCTCCTGAGCCTAACTACCCCCTGGCAGCATGTCACTTTTTTTTACCCTTTTAGAGGCTCCTACCGGTCGCCGCTTGCCCCGGCGACTGCTCCTGGCCAGTAGCCTAGGACTTGGCGCACTACCCCTACCTAGCTGCTGCTGGGAAGCGTGTATCGGGCAGAATACGACTGCTGTTGAGGTGCCGTTTCAGCTCAGCGCCGATACGCTCAGTGGGGTTGGTTTTACGCGGGCGCAAGTGCAGCAGGCGCGCCTGGTGTACTATGCCGACCAGCAGTTGACCCAACCCACGGATACGTTTGCCTACGCGAAGGGGCAGCTGGGGAAAGCCTTTCATTTCGAGGGCAATGGCTGGCAGCTCGCGCTCACTACCTCTGCCGACTCCCTAGTGCGCCAGCCGGCGTATCGGGTGCTGGTGGGGGGCCACCACTTTGACGTGAACCAGCTGCAGGCCGAAACCGACGTAGAAAAGCCCTGCAACTGCTTATATCTCAAAAATGTGCGCTTTACGTTGAACAACGTCCATCTGGTAGTGCCGCAAACTGGTGGCCCGCTGACGCGTACAGTGCTGCATAAGTAACGCCTTGGGTACCCCAACAAGGGGCGTCCACTGGGTAGCAAGGGGGCGTCAACTGCTTTTACATGCTACAAATCACGGTGGCTGTTGCAGAACTCCAGCTAGGTAGGCGCTCAGCTAAAAGGCTGACTCGAAAGGAGTTGAAATCGGTCAACCAAGTGCTAAAAAGGTAATTACAGCGTCTTAGCTGCACTGAACGGAGCGCGATAGCCACGCTGGCGACCTGTTTGGACTGATGCTTGAGCAGCTTCTTTCAGGTTGTAAGCAATGGCGCTGAGTAGCATGGCCTTATGAGCTGCCGCTCGGCCCTTCGTGCCGACTCGTCGCAGGCCATAGTGATGAAGTAAGCTGCCAAAAACGGGCTCGACGGTGCGTTGCCGGACCCGGCGCATCTGCTGACCTGCCCGACTGTGTTGCCGATGCCACGCGCGACGATAAGCTGCGTCAAAGGCTGAGCGCACAAACCGCTGCTGGGGCGCGGCCGGGGTGCAACTCATCTTCAACGGGCACTGCTGGCAGTCCTGATAAGCCGCCCGGTAATTCTTGGCCCAATTCCCGTCTTTGCTAGTCGCGTAGTTACGAAAAGGCAGCAGCTTGCCCGCTGTACAGCGAAACGCATCTATTTCCGCCTCATAGGTAAAGCCTTTTGGAGCTGGCTTGTAGTGCCCAAAAACGGGAATCCAGGGGGTAATCCCGCGTTGCTCCAAGAAAGCGTAGTTAAAGCCAGTTGAGTACCCCGTATCGGCGATGAAGTCGTGCAGCGTCAATTCATTGGCCGCAAGCCGGGTTTGCAGCCGCGGGACCAAGTCCGGTAAGTGCGTGCTGTCGCGGCGGTCGGCAAAATCGGCTTGAATGTGGCTAATAAGGCCGCTGGCCGTATCCACGGCCACGCTACAGAGGTAGTTGAGGGCCCGCGCTTTGCCGGGCTTAACGGAGATGCGCGCCTCGGGGTCGGTGGGACTGTAATGCGTCTTATTGCTCAACAACTCCGCTTTGGGGTGCTGAGCGCCCAGCCCACCCGGGGCGGCTTGCCGCTTGGCCCGCCGGGTTGCCTCGCGGCGCAGCGGGTGGGCCGGCGCCGAGCGCATTACGGGCACTGGCGCAGGCGGTAGCTGCCCGCCGGCGACCGCTAATCTGCAGGCTTCGCTCAGGGGCTTCTCGCGTAGGCTATCGAGCGAAGCGCCGCTTTGACGGGGGCCGAGTCCACCACTTGCGTGTCACCGGCCACCAGCCCAGCACGCACTGGGCAAACACTTGGTCGAACAAGTGCTCGAAGACGGCGGCTGGGTAAAGGTGGCGAGGGCGGCTAATCGTCGAGTGCCAAGGCAAGTCCTCCTCCACCTCGTAGCCCAAGAAGTAGAGAATGTCGAGCCGCAGGGCGCACTGCTCGATTAAGCGGCGGTCGCTCACGATATTTTCCAGCCGCCCCACCAGTACCAGCTTGAAAAACACGACAGGGTCGAGCGAGGGCTGCCCGGTGTGGCTATAGACGGGGCGGGTCTGCTCGCGCAGAAACCCCCAGTCGAGCACGTCACGCAAACGGCGGTAGAAATTGTGCTTGGGCACGCGCTCGGAGAGGTGGAAGCACAGGCTCATTTTATCGTGGAAGTCTTTCTGGCCCTTCATCAACAAGTATACGAGTAGTCTACTTCTCAGATACTTCTGCAACAACCACCGTGGTTTGTAGAATGTAAAAGAGCTTTCCTAACGATTCCAAGACTAGTCAGTGAGAACTTAAAGTGGTTTCATGAAGTCCGGCAGGGCCATACCCTTATTTTCCTGTATGGGAATTGTTGCCACTTGGACAAGGCCTAAGTCCAAAACCTTATCATTGATAGTCTGATAGTCGAGGCGCACGAAGCCGTATCGTGGATGGTACCATATTTCCAACGTGGAAGTCCCTTTTGTGCAGGTTGCACTAGCTTGAACCACCCAGCAGGATAGGAGGCCGAAAGGGGTATGCAAGGGTTTTTGCCCTTGAACTGTATAGGTGCTAGTTACCCGCATATCGCCCTGCCATACCGCCCAGGCGGGATTACTATACCACGCGCCAACGTCCAGCGAATCGGTCCACCGTTTCCCCTGGCTGAGCGGAAACTTGAGGTAGGGGTAGGGGCTTAACTCTAAAACGCGGTACTCCCCTTCGCGAGGCGGATGACTCCAAAGGGTGGAATCATCCTCAATGACGCCGGCGAAAGCTGTTGGGGCTGAGCGTGCCCCATAGCTAAAGCCTAATTTGCTTTGCAACGTATCGCCCGCCTGGTCAGGCCCAGATGCTCCATAGTGGTCTTCCGGCTTATATCTACCATAACATAAGATGGTTAGCGTGTCCAGCCGAGCAGCGGCGCCCGGTGCTAGTCGGTGAGCTACTTGGTAGGTGAACTGCTGGCCCCGTCGAAAAATTCGAGCTGGTGTCGCTACCTGCGCCGGCTGCTCGTGACAGGCAAAAAGCCCAACGGACAAGGGGACAAAGAGTAGTTGTTGGAGCCAGCTGTGACGTAGTAAGATGAAGGGCATGATGCTAAAGTACCACGCCAGGCGCAGCGGTTGGGCGGGCCGAAACCTGCACTGATTCCAAGACTTGTCTTCGAAGCCACCTTATGTTATTGAACGAAACGGAGAAGAATTACCAACTGCCCTCTGAAAGGCTTTCTTCTTTTTAGACAAGTATTTTTATTTGGGGAGCCGTGGGGCGGCGCTCGACTAGTCAAGCAAAAACTGGAGTACCGTCTCATTGAAGAGGGTCGGATTCTCTTGCGGCGCGTAGTGCGTAACGCCGGGCAGAATCACGACTTGCGCGTGGGGCAAGTGCGCGCCGATGGCTTGGGTATGGGCGCGCTTAATGATGTCCTTCTCCCCGGCTAGTACTAGGGTGGGCGTTTGAATCGCAGCCAGGGCCTCGTACGTGAGGTGCGGTTCGGTGAGCACCAACGTCAGCAGCCGGGCTTCTGCCGTTTTGCCCTGCTTGAGCAACGTCTGCCGACCCTGCTCGGATTGGCGAACATTTCGACCTCCACTGCTTCGCTGGTGGGAAATAGGTTGGCCCCCATCGTGACGAGCTTGCGC
>CALMOO010000724.1 GCA_937871705.1 uncultured Hymenobacter sp. | reverse complement strand
GGGCAGCAGCGCGTGGAGCTGACATGGCAGGGCATGGCCGGCCACGCCGGCACCGTGCCGATGGCCATGCGCCAGGATGCCCTGGCCGCCGCCGCCGAGTTTATATTAGCTGCTGAGGCCTTTGCCTTGGCGCACGGGCAGGGGGTAGTAGCCACGGTGGGGCAGCTGCGCATTGCGCATTCGGCCAGCAATGTTATACCCGGCCAGGTGGTGCACAGCCTCGACTTGCGTAGCCCCGACGCCAACCAGCTAGCCGCGGCCTACACCAACCTGCGCGCCCAGGCCGAGGCCATCGCGGCGCGGCGCAACGTGGCTTTGCAGTGGCAGCTGGTGCAGTACACGGCGCCCGTCGTTTGTGATGCGGGCCTCAACGAGCAGCTTGCGACTGCCATCGCGGCCAGCGGCCACGAGGTGGTGCGGCTGGTAAGCGGCGCGGGCCACGACGCGGTGCCGGCCTCGGCGGTGGCACCGGCTACTATGGCCTTTATTCGCTGCTACAAAGGCATCAGCCACAACCCATTGGAGAACGTGGAGGGCGCCGATGTTGCGGCGGCGCTGGAAGTGGCTGAGCGGTTTTTGCTGGAAGTAAAAACCGCACATGAGTAGGTTATCTGCCATTGCGAGCCGGCAAAGCAGTCCTTCCTTCACGTCAGCACAAGGGCGCGAATGACAAGGAAGGACTGCTTTGCCGGCTCGCAAAGACAGACGATTTTTATTGTTCCCAAGCAAACTCCCCCTACCCCACCCTATGGACCTAGGCTCCACTACCCGCTCCGTCGTGCGGCGCAACCACGCCATTATCGCCCCCGATGGCTACATCAACAGCAACGTACCCGGCTGGACGGGCTGCACTACCAACGTTATTATCAATGAGCAAATGGGCGCCCGGCTCTGCCAAACGCTGGTCACGCTCGCCGACAGCGGCCAGCTGACGGGCGAAACCCAGGCGTCGCAGATTTTCTTCTACGTGGTGCAGGGCCAGGTGCAAGCCACCATCGGCGACGATAGCCGCATCCTGACGGTGGGCAAGTTCGTGTACGTGCCCGTTGGGCAAGCCTATACTTTTAAAAACCCAACGGCTACTACCCAGATTCTCACCTTCCACAAGGTGTATGAGCCGCTGGCGGGCCACGCCACGCCCGGCGTGTGCTGGGGCGAAAAGGACGACAGCAAAGCCCCGGTTTACATGAACGACGAGGCGCTGCGCATCCAGGAGTTGCTGCCCAATGAGCTGGGCTTCGATATGGCCGTCAACATCTTCACCTACCAGCCCGGCGGCAACCTGCCGATGGTGGAAACCCACATCATGGAGCACGGCCTGCTGTACTTGCAGGGCCAAGCCATCTACATGCTCGACCAGCAGTGGTACCCCGTGAAGAAAGGCGACTCAATTTGGATGGCTCCCTACTGCCAGCAGTGGGCCGCTTCCATTGGCAAAGAGCCCTCGGTGTACATCTATTATAAGAACGTCAACCGCTTTCCGACGGTGGTGTAACATTTTGCAATTCTATGGAATACTCTGCACCCATAGGACTCCACTTCTACTTGGCAAGTGATTCGGACACCAAGTACTTGCATGCAGAGGTGTACTACAATGACTTCTCTATATGCTATGTTGATACTGAAAGTGGAGAATTTAATATCTATTTTTCAGCTGACCCTCGAATTAACCCCGGTCATGAGGCCATCGACGTTAATTTGAATGAGTTCATAAAAACATTGGAGAAGGCGAAAGAAGAGTTGCTGAAGTTTTACAATGGAATAAATGACCCTCGCTGACCTCAATGCCCTACCCCCCTCTTCGCGCGCCGAGGCGCTGGCTACTTGCTGCGGCGCCACGGCCTGGGTCACGGCCCTGAACCAGCAGTTCCCCTTTGCCACCGCCGAGGCGCTGGTTACGGAGGCCGAGCGCCTTTGGGAGGCGCTCACGGAGGCCGACTGGCACGAGGCCTTTACGCACCACCCAAAAATTGGGGATGTGAACGCGCTGAAAGCGAAATTTGCGAGCACCGCCACCTGGGCGGCGGGCGAGCAGGGCGCCGTGCGGCAAGCTTCGCAAGCTACATTGGAGGCGCTGGCGGCGAGCAACGCGACGTACGAGCAGCGGTTTGGCTACATCTTCATTGTGTGCGCCACGGGCAAATCGGCTGAGGAGATGCTGGCTTTGCTGCAAGCGCGGTTGCCCAACGAGCCGGACCAGGAAATTCATATTGCTATGCGCGAACAGGCCAAAATCACGCGCCTGCGCCTCGAAAAACTACTTGCATGAGCCAGATAACCACGCACATCCTCGATACTACCAAGGGCCGGCCGGCGGCGGGCGTCACCATTGCTCTGCACGAGCAGGCTGGCGAGGGCTGGCGCGAAATTGCGCGCGGCACCACCAATGCCGACGGGCGCATTCCCGATTTGTTGCCCCACGAGCAACTACTGGCGCGGGGCGTGTACAAGCTGCGGTTTTTCACCCAGGATTATTTTGGACGCGATGAGTCGGCCCATTTTTACCCGTTTGTAGAAATATGCTTTACCGTGGCCGACGAGTCGCATTACCACGTGCCGCTGCTACTTAATCCATTCGGCTACAGCACGTATCGCGGCTCGTGAATTTGTAAAACGGAGTGGCACTCCGTTTATCGTTGAACAAGCTGTTCGCGCCAAAACGGAGTGCCACTCCGTTTTCCACTTTCCCACCATGAAACTTAGCCTCCAGGACTCCGATAAAACCGCCTTGCTCGACCAGCTCGGCCAGGCCAATTTGCGCTTTCAGCATACCTACCCCGGCGACCGGCCCGACCGCCAGCCCGTGCACACGGTGTACGGCGGCGCCAACCTCTTCAAGGCCGATACCTGCGTGCGGATGGGCGAAATTGCCCTGCGCAACCTCCAGACCTACGCGCCCAACTTCGTAGAACTAGCGCGGGTGCTGCAACTCGCTGGCCACGAGCATTTGCCTGTTTTAGAGCAAGATATTGCTGCTCTCACTGCCAAGCTCGACGCGATGCCGGCTGATGCACGCCGGCAGGAGCCCGCCTGGCTGGCGTACTCGGTTTATAATAAGATTGTTCAGAAACTCAAAAGCGAGGCAGTTGAAGATTTTCGGATTGATTTTGAGGATGGCTTTGGCAACCGGCCTGATGCTGAGGAAGATGCCACAGCCGTACAAGCGGCCCAGGAAGTCGCCAAGGGCATGCAGCAGGGCACGCTGTCACCCTTCATCGGCATCCGCATCAAGCCCTTTACCGAAGACCACAAGGCGCGGGGCGTGCGCACGCTGGATATTTTCCTGACTACGCTGCTGGAAGCCACCGGCGGGACCCTACCCCCCAATTTTGTGGTGATGCTGCCCAAGGCGATGAAGTTCGACGGTGGCAGCACCCCGTGGG
>CALMOO010000723.1:1892-3720 GCA_937871705.1 uncultured Hymenobacter sp. | reverse complement strand
GAAGAGAAGCCGGCCCGCCAGCTTATTTTGGAGCTGCTTGACTTCGTCGACGACGTACTCGACGACTTAGGCAGCCGGCACGAGGTAGAGTACGTATTGAAAATGCTGGAAATGGGAACCGGCGCCGACCGTCAGCTAGCCGTTTTCCAGCAAACCGGCGGCCTTACCAAAGTGGTAGACTACATTCTAAGTGAAACTACGCACGGGCTATAACCTTGGCGCAAAGGCAATAAAGAACTAATTATCAAGGCCTAGCCTTTATTTTCAAACAACTTATTACATATCAGGTATAAAGACATTATTTTCCTATCTATGCCAAATTTTCGAATTGCCATTCTGGATTTATACAATAATTTCCCAAATGAGGGGATGCGTTGTATTCGCCAGCTTTTACGCCGCGCCGAAGCCGCTAACGAAGTAACGTTTACCGTCGATACCTTCAATGTGCGGGCTGAGAACCAGGTACCAAGCCTCGACTACGACATCTATACTTCGACTGGCGGCCCCGGCAGCCCCCTACCCTCCGATGAGCCGTGGGAGCCGCTTTACTTTCAATTTATTGACTCTCTACTGGCCTATAACCAGACAGCCGAGCGTAAAAAGCACTTGTTACTGATTTGCCATTCGTTTCAGCTCATAAGTCGGCATTTGGGCTTGGGCGTGCTGAGCAAGCGCAAGTCTACCTCTTTCGGCGTATTGCCGGTGCATTTGACAGAAGCTGGCGAAGCTGACCCAGTGCTGACGCAACTGCCCGAGCCATTTTTCGCCGTTGACTCGCGCGATTATCAGCTTACGGACATTCATGCGGACCGCTTGGCCGCCCTTGGGGCGCAAGTACTATGCTTGGAAAAAGAACGGCCTTACGTGCCGCTAGCCCGCGCCATTATGGCTATTCGCTTCTCACCCGAAATAATTGGCACTCAGTTTCACCCCGAAGCTGATGGCGAAGGCATGCTGCGCTACATGCTCACCGACGAGCGCAAGCACCAGGTAATTGCCGAGCACGGTGAAGAAAAATACCACGAAATGGTGCGTCTGCTCAGCGACCCCGACACCATCGAGCACACCGAATCTATTATCATCCCTACTTTCTTGCGTCGGGCGTTGGCACAGTTAGCTGAGTTAACTTTCGCTTAATGATTTGCTAAGTTCTTTCTAAGAATAAAGCGAAATCTAGTTTATACATTGGCGCGAACCTGACCGTTCGCGCCACTTTTTTGCTCTAATTTTTAGCGTATGATTCCCGGACCCCGCCAGCTTTTTAATGCCGCTTTCACCCCAAGCAGCTACCAGGAGATGCTTGCCGATATCGACCAGCAATTGCCACACCAGTTGGATTTTCGGGTGGCTGAAACACCAGTTTTTGTGCCGGCTGCGCTGCGAGATAAATTGATTGAGGCCGGGCGCGACATTATTAAAGTAATTCAGCAACCTGATTTTAAGCAACTGACTGAGGGTGCTATTCCACCGCACCAGCGGGTACCGAACGAAGACGAGCACGCCGAGTTTCTCACCTTCGACTTTGCCGTGTGCCGAAATGCCACCGGTGAACTGGAGCCGCAGCTTATCGAGATGCAAGGGTTTCCTTCGCTGTATGCGTTCCAGTCGTGGCTACCGCAGGTTTTTGCGCAGCACTACCCTATTTCGGATACTGTATCGCCGTTCTTAGAAGCAGAAAACGCCGAAGCATATCACGCTGAAATGCGTAAACTAATTTTGGGCAATGAAAATCCCGAAAACGTCGTCTTGCTCGAATTATTTCCAGAAAAGCAAAAAACGAGAATTGATTTTGCTTTAACAAAAAAATTCTGGGGGATAAATGCCGTGT
>CALMOO010000723.1:0-1882 GCA_937871705.1 uncultured Hymenobacter sp. | reverse complement strand
GACGAATTAGTGCGTTATCCTAGTCTTCAGCCGGAGTTTAATCTTACTGACGAAATAGACGCAGAGTGGGTTGGCCATCCGAATTGGTTTTTTCGCATCAGCAAATACACGCTGCCATTAATAAAGAGTGCTTTCGCACCATCTAGCTATTATTTGCATGAATTAAAAGAATATCCAGCAGACTTAGAAAATTATGTTTTGAAGCCGTTGTTTTCGTTTGCTGGTGCGGGAGTTCGCCTGCATATTAAGGCTGCTGACCTTGACGCGCTATCTGATAAAGAAAATTATTTATTGCAGCGCAAAGTGCAGTATGAACCCGTGGTGCAGTCGCCTGATGGCTTGGTAAAATGCGAAATCCGCTTGCTCTACAGTTGGCCTAAAGCTGAAGCGCAGCCGCGCTTGCTCACCGGCTTAGCGCGCCTGAGCCGGGGCGAAATGATAGGGGTAGACTTTAACAAAAATAAAGATTGGGTGGGCGGCACTACCCCCCTGTTTGAAAAGTAAGTGACTACTGAAAATACAGCCATTTACAACATCCCACATTGGCCTGCGTAATGCCGAGTCAACAGTTGCCTTTTTACTTTACTCATGCCTACGCTCGCCCAACGCGGCCTTCAGATTTCGAAGAATGCGGTTTTTAATGTCTTCGTCAACCGGGCGGCTAAGCTGTTGGGCAAACCGTTTAAAATAATAACTGTGCTGAACGAAGCCGCTGACAAGCTGGCTGATGAAAAGAGCAAGAGCAATAAGTTCAAGCAGCTGTTTGAAATCGCTCTTACGCTGGTGCGGCTGGTGCGCCGCTACGCCAACGGCGAGTATCAGCAAATTCAAACCAGCACCATTATCTCGGGCTTGGCAGTATTGCTCTACGTGCTCTCGCCCATCGACTTAATCCCTGATTTTATTCCGGTGCTTGGCTTTCTCGATGATTTAAGTTTGGTGAGCTGGTTTATTGGGAAGTTTCATGGCGAAATCACCCGCTTCCGCGAATGGGAGCAAACTAACGCGCACGCAGTAGATGCCCCTTCTGCCCCAGCGCGGGGCGACCGGTCGCTACCCGCCGTGGCCGAGCTAGGCCATTCTTAGTTGACTGGCGGCGAGCGCAGGGCATATATGCGCTCAATTATTTCTACTACTTTGAGGCCTTCGAGCGCGTTGGTAGTGGCTGAGCTACGCTGCTGCACGGTATCAATTACATTGTCAATAACCTGCACGTGGTTGGCGGCCGACCCTTGGTAGGGGCCGTAGTTGTTGGCCGCGTTGGTGGGCGGCAATGCAGGCAATTGGTAATCCTGCAGGTGGCAATACTCGACTTGGTTAAGATACTGGCCGCCAATTTTTAAGGAGCCGCGCTCCGCTACTACTGTCAGGGAGCTTTCGAGGTTGCGGTCCCACACGGCGGTGCTGTAGCTGAGCGTGCCGCTACCCCCCCGCACGAGGTCGAAGGTGACCAGCCCACTG
Organism: uncultured Hymenobacter sp.; assembly: GCA_937871705.1. Classification (GTDB taxonomy): domain Bacteria; phylum Bacteroidota; class Bacteroidia; order Cytophagales; family Hymenobacteraceae; genus Hymenobacter. Next base: position 421 of record CALMOO010000723.1, on the reverse strand, counting down.
TCTTCAAAGTCGGTAAGACCGACGTGGGTAAAATCCTGAAAGCGAGCCGTGATGTTGGTGATATCGCCAAACACCCAGTAAAGCAAATCTACGAAGTGGCTGAACTGGGTAAAGAGCGTGCCGCCATCGAGCGCCTGCGTGCCTTTCCAGCCGCCGGGGCGATAATAGCGCGCATCGCGGTTCCAGAAGCAGCTAAGTTGCACCAGAAAAATCTGGCCTAGGCGGCCTTCTTCGTAAACTTGCTTGAGCCAGGCGGCGGGCGGCGAGTAGCGGTTTTGCATCACGCCAAACACCAGCCGATTGGTTTGCTGAGCCGTTTGCACGATTAACTCGGCGTCGGCTTTGCGTAGCGCAATTGGTTTTTCGATAACAACGTGCAAGCCGTGGTGCAAGGCGGCCACAGCTTGAGCGGCATGAAGAC
>CALMOO010000722.1:8924-9811 GCA_937871705.1 uncultured Hymenobacter sp. | reverse complement strand
ACTTAAAATTGGTGCGCCTGCCCAATTTCAGCGAGTAAATTTGCGCATTCACGCTTTTACTCACTAAGCCTGTCCACATCGGTCAGCTCGCCTTTGCGACGCATGATTTGCAAGTCGAGGCGGGTGAGCACAAACGGCTCATTGCTGTATTTGGCGGGCGCATTAAGCGTTTCAATGGGCGTACTGTCGCTGGACTGATACTCGTTGGCGACCAGCTCGACGCTGTTGCCGCTCACCTGGCGCACCTTCAGCAGCGAGTACATATTGGCGCTGTCGGTGCGCACCGTGTAGATGTCGCCAGCGCGAGGGTTGGCCAGCAGTATTTCGTCGGTGTGCGTGTCGCGGATGCTGTGCAGGTAGCCGAAAACCATTACCGACAGCACCAGCGCCACGCCGGCCCAGGTCCAGAAGGGCTGCTGGGTCTGCTGCTTTAGCTCGCGCACCGCCGGGGCCAAGGAGGGGGGTAGGGCCTTGTTCTCCCAAGCCATCTGGCAGTGGCCGCACTGCACCACCGCCAGCTTGGTGTAAGGGAAAAAAGGAATCCAATAAACGTGCACGTACCGGCTAAATAGGCTGACTTTCAAATCAACATTGGTGCCGCAAGAGGGGCAGTCGAGCTGGGAGAGCGCAGCGGTGCGCAGGTGCGTGCCATTAGTACCGTAAAAAATCATAGCATAACAGCGGGTGGTGAAGTAGCTGGTTGGGGCTGAGGCTCAGGGTCGAAGTGGGCCAGCACCAACGGAAATAGTATCAATTCGCCAAACATAGCGCCCACGATGGATATTGCCGTCAGCAACCCGAAGAGCTGCACTGTTTTGAGCGAGCCGAGCAGCATAAACGCGTAGCCACCAAACAGGATGGCCCCCGTGAGCACGATGGCCGGCCCC
>CALMOO010000722.1:0-8914 GCA_937871705.1 uncultured Hymenobacter sp. | reverse complement strand
CCGGTCGCCCCGCAACGCCACGATGTCGATCTCGCCGCCCGACACGGTGAAGCTCCGGGCCAGAATGCGATAGCCCTTCGCGACCAGCAGCGCGGCCGCGGGCGCCCGCACCCGCCGCTGCCGCTGGTAATAGTTCATAAAGTGCACGGTATCATCTACGCTCAGGCTGAGCACAATAGCCGCGATGCTGGCCGTGGCCGTGTCGAGGGCAATGCCCGCCCAGCCCATAAACCCCAGCACCACCAGCACCGGAAACAGATTGGGCAGCACCGTGAGCAGCGCCAGCCGCCAGCTGCGCACCAGCACCCACACCAGCCCCAGCACCACCCCGAACGACCACAGCAAGCTGCTGGTCTGCGAGTTGGTAACGTATTGCGTAATAGCCGCATACAACGGCCCGTAGCCAGCCGGCTCTACGGTGGCTACCGGCCCCAGCACCCGGCGTGCCACTTGCTGCACGGCCTCCGTTTCGCGGCTCAGCTGCCGGGCCGAGAGCATGGGGCCCGCCAGCGTGAGGCGCCCCACGGTGCCGCTGCTGTCCTCAAACTGTGCCAGCAGGGCGGGGTAGTCCTGGGCCAGGCGCTCGTGGGTGAGGCGCAGGGCGCCCCGGCTGCCCAGCGCCGCCTGGGTGCGGCGGCCTGGCCCAAATTGCGCCTCCAGCCCCGCCCGGTACAGCCCCGAAAACCCAAATACCCGCCCGATTCCCCGCCGCCGGCGCAGCGAGTCGGCGAGCGCCTCGGTGGCTTGCACCACCTCGGGGCTGTGCAGCGAATGGCCGGCGCGCGGGTGCACCAGCAGCTCTAGGGGCATGTAGGGCCCCCAGGCTTTTTCCTGAGCTTGGTGACTGAGCACCACCGGGTTATTAGCCGGAAAATAGCCTAGCGTATAGGTATCGGCTCGCAGCCGGGGTAGGCCCGCCGCCAGCCCCAGCACCAGCGCCGCCGACAGCAGCGCCAGCGCCCGCCGGCGCCCCAGCACCCACCCGTAGAGGCTCACCAGCGCGTCGCTGGCCGCCGGCGTGATGCCGCCCGGCCGCCCCTCGGCCCCGCGCGCTGGCGTTAGCCGCGCTAGCGGCAGCAGCCACACCCCCAACAAAAAAGTCAGCCCCAGGCAGCACGCGATGCCTACCCCGGCAAACAGCCCGAAGGTGCGCAAAATGGGCATTGGCGAGCTAAGCAGCGCCAGAAAGCCCGCCACGTTGGTGAGCATGGTGGCCGCGCAGGGAAACAGCATCTCGCTGAGCGCATGCAGCGCTACCTGCGGTGCGGCAGGGGTAGGAAGCGGTGCGGCGTCGCCAGGGCTAGGTTGCGCCGCCAGCTGCTGCACCTCATTAATAACGTGCAGCGCATCCATGAGCCCGAGCAGGATGATGACGATTGGCAGCAGCACCGTGAGCAGGTTGAGGCGGTAGCCCAGCGCGCCGTACAAACCCAGCGTGAGGTAAGTGGCCGTGCCCACGATGCCCAGCGCGTAGAGCAGCAGCGCCCAGCGCCGGTACAAGAGCCATATTAGCAAGAACATCAGCGCGTAGCCTACCCCCAGAAAAAAGCCGAAGTCGTGCTGCGACAGCGTGTTAAGCTCGTCGTACACCACGCCTACCCCGCCCAGCCAGGCCTGCTGGCCCAAGGCAAAACGCTGCCCCACCACGGCCCGCACCTGCCCCAGCACCCAGCCGCGCTGGTTGTCAAAATCGGGCAGATTGCGCAGCGTCACCAGCAAGCGAGCGGTGTGGTAGTCGGGGGTAAAGAGCTGGTCGCGCAGGGTGGGCTGCCGCGCTAGGGCGGCCCGCAGGGTGGTGCTGTCGCGGTCGGTATCGAGCAGGGGGGTAGTGCCGCCAAGGCCACCGCCGGTAGTGCGCGCCGAGGCCGGACCTAGCACGGTTTGCACTGTGGGTAGGGCTGCCAATTCGGCGCTTAACAAGCTGATACGGTGCTGATTGGCGGGCGTGAGTAGCGAGTGGGCCCGGTCTTGCACCACCACTATCACCACCTCGTCGTTGCCAAACAACCGCTGAAACGCCCGGTAGCTGCGCAGCGCCGGGTCGCCCTCCAAAAACCAGATGGACAAGCTATTATCGACCCGTACCGCCGCCCGCACGCCCGGCCAGAGCAGGGCCATCAGCCCCAGCAAAGCGGCCAGCAGGGGGTAGCGCCAGCGGTGTAACCTCGCGATGAACGCAGCAGATGAAGGCATAAGTTGAGTGGCTCGCGCCGCAAACCTCAGCCGCTGCCGCTACGAAGTAACGGTGCCTACCCCCCCAAACCTACACCGGCCGGCACTGGCCGGAAGTCAGATTATGGTAAACATATTCTATTCATAATCAAGTTAGTAACCATAATTCATGCGTTATAATAAAGTCTCTGAAAACCAAAAGTTCTCCGCTTTCACCCTGATTTGAGCCCTTACTTCGGCCCATGAAACTGCGGAATTTTTGGGCCTACCTGCAAGAGCGTTTTGCACCCGTCAACATGGGCTTGTTTGTGGTGCTGTTTCTGATGGTGCGCGGCGTGGCTACTGTAGCCTGCGCAACGGGCCGCTGCGCCCTGGCATCCGACGGCCCGGCCCTGGCCACGCTGGGCGCGCTGGCAACCATCTCGTTTTTCTTCCGCCTGCGAGTGTTTGATGAGGAAAAAGACTTCGCCCAAGATGCCCTGAACCACCCGCAGCGGGTGCTGCAAACTGGCCGTGTGATGCTGCCGCAGCTGCGCACCCTGGCCTGGGCCGGCGGGGCGCTGGAGGCGGGCTGGTCGGCCTGGCGCGGCGAGGGCGCGCTGCTGGCCTGGGCGGTAGCCCTGGCTTATAGCCTATTGATGCGCGCCGAGTTTGGGGTAGGCCGCTGGCTGCGGGCGCGGCTGGTGCTGTATGCGCTGTCGCACATGCTCATTATGCCTTTGGTAATTACTTGGCTATATTGGGCTTACAGCACGATGTTCTTGCCAGATACAGCATTCTTGCTGCTCTTGCTGCTGAGCTTGCTGGGGGGCTTCAGCTTTGAGCTGGCGCGCAAGCTGCACGCTCCGGCCGCCGAGCGGCCCGGCGTCGATTCGTATTCTAAAGCGCTGGGTTACGGGCCCGCGCTTGCCCTCACGGTGGCCGTGCTGCTGGGCGGGGGCGCGGTGCAGGTGGTGCTGCTGCGCGAGCTGCATGCCCGCCCCGTGGCCTACGCGGTGCTGGCCGTGCTGCTGACCGCCGGCCTGGCCCTATACACGGTGGCCGCCCGGCAGCCCCAGGAAGCTCGCTTGCGCCAAGCCGAAAAAACCGTGTCGCTGGTCATGCTCACCTCCTATCTGGCCGTGCTGGCCGAAGTCTATGGCCTTGGAAAATAACCGGTTGTTCATCCCTAGCGGCTCGGCGGCCCTACCCCCCACGCAGGCCGCGGCGCACCTTGGCGGCAAAGCGGCGGGCCTGCTGCGCCTGCACGCGCTGGGCCTGGCCGTGCCCGAGTTTGTGGTGCTGCCCGCCGCGTTGTTCGAGCCCGTGCTGGCTGGCCTGCCAATTTCCGAGGCGGGCCTTACGGAGCGCCGGGCCCGCCTTAGCAGCTTCGAGGTGCCCGCCGCCACGCGGGCGGCCCTGGGGGCCGCGCTGGTCGCCTGGGGCTTTCCGGGGCAGCCGGTGGCCGTGCGCTCGTCGGTGGCTGATGAGGATGGCACGGCGGCGGCGTTTCCGGGTATGATGGATAGTGTGCTGAACGTCAACGACTGGCCGGCGCTGCTGGCGGCGGTGGCGCGGGTAGCGGCCAGCGCCTATTCCGACCGCGCCCTGGCTTACCGGCGCCAGCGCGGCTTGCTCCTGGCGGCGCGACCGGCCGTGGTGGTGCAGCGGCAAGTGGCGGCCAGGGCAGCGGGCGTGCTCTTCACCACTTTCCCCGAGTATCCGCAGGAAATGGCCATTCACGCCGTAGCCGGGCTGGCCGAAGGGCTGGTGAATGGCCAGCTCGTGCCCGACGAGTTCTACTTAACTAAAACTAGCGGCCAGTTGGTTTTTGCCAAAAGCACCGAAGTACCTCAGCTGGCCGAGCCAGCGGGGGGTAGGGAAATCGAAACCGCACCGCCGCTGGCAGCCTTGCTTTCGGCGGCAGCGTTGGCCGAATTGTACCAGCTCGGCCAACGCCTCGAAGTCGCGCTGGGCGGGCCGCAAGACGTGGAGTTTGCCCAGGACGAAGCCGGCCGCATCTGGCTCGTGCAAACGCGACCCATCACCCAGGCCATCCCCGAGGTAGTGGTGTATGACAACGCCAACATTCAGGAAAGCTATTGCGGCGTGACAACGCCGCTCACCTTCAGCTTTGCCCAGCGGGCCTATGCCACCGTGTACCGCCAAACTATGCGGGTACTGGGCCTGCCCGCTGCCACCGTGGCCGCGCACGAGCCAGTGATAACCAACCTGCTGGCTTTGCAGCAAGGCCGCATCTACTACCACCTCAACCACTGGTACCGGGGCCTGCTGCTGCTGCCCAACTTCCGCCAAAGCAAGGCCGACCTGGAGCGTATGATGGGCGTGCAGGAGCCCGTAGACTTTGTGCGCGACCAGCACAAAACCCTGCTCCAGCGCCTGGCCCTGCTGCCCCGCCTGGCCCTCAACCTGGGTCGCTTGCTCGGGGCGTTTGCCCGGCTGCCGGGCCAGGTCGAGGTTTTTCAGGCGCGTTTTGAGGCCGAGTACCAGCGCTTTTACCAGCGGCCGCTGGCCACGCTCAGCGCTGCGGAGCTGCTGCGCGAGCTTGACCACCTCGATGCAGCTCTGCTCACCCGCTGGACTACCCCCATCATCAATGACTTCCGGGTGATGATGGCCAACGGCACGGCGGCCCGCCGCCTGGCGCACGCCGGCGTGGCCGACCCAGAGGAGTTTCTGAGCCGCTACCTGGCCGGCAACTCCGCCGCAACCGACTCCGCTAACCCAGGCCAGGAGGCGCCGCTGGCCAGCTTGCTGCCCGCCCTGGCTTTGCGCGAGCTGGCGCGCGTAGCCGAGCAGGATTTTGCGGAGCTATTGCCGCTGCTGCGTGTGCCCGGCCCGGCGGTGCCGGCCCAGGTAGCGCGCCAGGCGCCGGCTTTTCAGGCGCAGGTGCAGCACTACATTGCTCGCTATGGCGACCGCACGATGGGCGAGCTGAAGCTCGAAACGGAAACCATGCGCACAAATGAAGCTTTGTTTTACAGCTACTTAGCTAATTACCTGCACGTGCCAGCCGCGGCGCCTACCCCCGGCACGGCCCCGCCGCCGGCCATGCAAGCAGCAGCCGAGCTGGCTGCGCTGCTGCGGGGGCAGGGCTGGTGGCGGGCCCGGCAGGTGCGGGCTAGTCTGGCCATGCTGCACCGGGCAGTGGCCCGCCGCGAGGCCCTGCGGCTCGAGCGCACCCGGCTCTTTGGTATGTACCGGGCCGCCTACCGGGCACTAGGCCAGCGGCTGGCCGCGCCGCTCGATGTGTTCTACCTGACCGAAGCTGAAATACGAGCGGCCGCCAGCACTGGCGAGCCGCAATGGGCTGCGCTGGTAGCCGCCCGCCAGGCCGAGTTTGCGGGCTACCGCACGGCGCCCGCCCCGGCAGGCCGGCTGGTGGTGCCGGCGCGCCCGCTTGCACCGGCCGTGCCGGCCGCGGCACTCGCGGGAGGCTGCCTGCGCGGTACCGGCTGCTACCCTGGGCAGGTGCGCGGCGAGGTCGTGGTTATCACCGACCCAGCACAGGCCGACATCGGGGCTGTGCGTGGGCGCATTGTGGCGGCCCTGCGCACCGACCCCGGCTGGGCGGCGCTGTTTCCGGGGTGCCGGGCGGTGCTGATTGAGCGTGGCTCGGCCTTGTCGCACTCCGTTATTCTGCTGCGCGAATTGGGTATTCCCACGATTATCAATGTGCCGGGCCTCACGCAGCAGCTGCGCAGCGGCCAGCAGCTACAAGTAAATGCTAATACTGGAGAAATTGTAGTATTAGATTAAAAAGTTTATTTTTTCAAATATTGCTCATTTGTTGTACATTTCCGCAAACGGTCTTATTCTATCCGACGAGTTAACTTTTTAGAAGCTTATACATATATATTGTATAATATTTTGTGGGCCTTGCCCATGGACTATATCGGCCTGCTGGGCCGCCGCTCTGCTATACCTCTTTCACCTCCGAAAACACACCCTATTAGTAGTCATATGCCAGTTTATATTGAGCGCTTGCCGTATGATGGCGAGCTGCCCGCTAGCTTCGACTTGGTAGGTCGGCAGCAGTACGCCGGCTTGGGCTATGCGCCCGACGATGAGCCCGCCGCGCAGCTTTGTGAGCTGCTAGCCGAAACCCACGAAGTCATTTTCTACACCGACCACTGGAATTTGCGGCTGGCGGGCATGTTTCCCAAAGCGGGCGGTGCTACAGCGTACTTCGGCTTTTGGGAAACGGCTGGCTCTTTGCTAATCAATCAGTTGGCATTTGACCAGCTGCTGGCCGATGCGGCACAGCGCGGCTTCCGGACGGTGCAGGGCCCGCTGCATTTTAGTACCTACTTTCGCTACCGGCTGCGACTGGGCAAGGTGGCTCCTTCGTGGCGCCAGTTCAACCGCGAGCCCGTAAACCCGCCCTACTACCCCGACTTGCTGGAGCAGCTCGGCTTTCAGCAAACGCTCGCCTTCGAGAGCCGCCGCCTGGGGCCCGAAACTATTCCGCTCGTGTATGAGCAGCAGCAGGCCGTGCTGGCCAAACTAAGCCAGTTGCCCTTCGATTTCATTGCCCTCACTCCTAAGGTCTGGCAAGAGCTGGAGGACGAGATTTTTAAGTTGATTCAGCAGGTATTTAGCCAAAACCCCGCTTTTCGGGCCGTGAGCCAGGAGCAGTTTCGGCTGCTTTATAATGTGGCCTACGCGGCGGGACTCTGTCCGCACTCGTCGGTGCTGCTGCGGCACCGGCCCACGGGGCAGCTGGCGGCCATCAGCCTGTGCCAGCCCAACTACCATTCGCTGGGCCGGGCCACCAGCGAGCACCCGCTCTACGCCCGCGACTACCCCCGCCTGACTACCCGCACGCTGCTGGCCAAGACGGTGGGCGTGCACCCCGATTTTCGGGGCCAAGGCTTGCAGGCGATACTGGCCGCCTACGCCATGCAGGAGTTTGAGGTTCATTACGATGATGTTTTGTTTTGCCTGATGCGAACCGGTAATCTGTCGCTGCGCTTCACCGAAGGCCTGCCCGCGGAAGTGGCTCACTACGCCCTGTTTGAAAAGGAGCTGTGATAGTGGGTAGTGATTGATGACGAATGACTGATGATTAAGGCAAAGGGGCTCTCCGTCAACGCCTTTGGGTAAGTTCGGTAACTAGTAGTCACCAGTCATGAATCACCTCCCTTCTTCCGTTGCTGCAAAGTAGCTCTGCACTACGCTGGGCAGAAAGGCATACGGACTGAGTGTGTGCGGCAGCAGATACAGCCCGAGCCGGTGCAAGCCAAACTCCAGGGTGGCCAGGCGGGTGCCTTCGGCAAACGCGGCGTCGTCGGCAAAGCGGTCGGTGCGCGCGTGCAGCTGCTGGCGGTAATACTCGAGGTAGGCGGCGCGCAGGTGGTAGCGTTCGGGCCGCAGCACAAAGCTCAGCAGCTCCACGGCATCGTACTGCGGCAGGTGGTAGGTAGCCAGCTCCCAGTCGTAGGCCACGAGCTGCGGTTGGCCGTCGGCCCCGCGCCGGAAGCAAGTATTGCGCGGGTTCAGGTCATTGTGAATAAGCGTTTTGGACATGGAAGCCAGCGTGGCCCAGTTGCCCGGAATATCCCGGATAGCTTGGCGCAGAAACCCTACCCACCGTGGCGTATACAATGCCGGAAACTGCCGCGCCGCGTGGTCGAGCAGTGCTTCCCAGAGCGGCGCTAGCTGCGGCCAGGTAGCGGGGCCGGGTGGCGGCAAAGTTGCGCTGGTAGCCTCGATAAGGTGGCCGGCGTGCCAGGCGGCCAGCTGGCCCAGGGCGGCGCGCAGGTGGGCGTCGGTCCACTGTTCGGGTGTGAGCACCGAGTTAAGCAGCTCGTGGCGGCTGAGGTCTTCGAGCACCACGAGGTAGGTGTCGGTGGCAACGTCGGTGTGAGTGGCCCACACGTGGGGCAGCAGCGGGGCGGGGGCCGCGCCAGCCGGCGCGGGCGCATACACCGCCAGCTCGCGCCAGTGGGTGTTGGCAAAGCCAGTGAGGCGCTCGAACGCGGGGTACACCTCGGCCACCGCGCCGCCGCAGGCCTGGGCCAGGCCGGTTATCATCTGGCAGATGGCGTGCGCGTGGGGCTTGGCTTTCAGCACCAGGCGCTCGGTGCGCCAGGGCTGGCCGGCCAGACGCAGCTCAGCTTCCAGCCCAAACAGGCCGATGGGCTGCGCCATGCGCCCAGCCGTCAGGTTAGATAAAATGCTCGTCGAGCTGTCGAGCGGCCGGGGGCGCACGGCCCGCACCTCGGCCTCCTGGCCTGGGGCATGCTGGCGAAGCAGAGTTTGCAGGAAGTCGGGTGTCATGGCGAGGGTGGGGGGTAGGGAGCTGAATTAAAATCTGAGTCGGGCTGACGAAGGAAGTAGCTTGGCCGCTTCCTTCGCACAGCCCGGCGGTGCAGCCAAGCTGCTTTCTTCGTCAGCATGGCATGCGTTTAATAAAGCTTTTATTATCAATTGGTTAATTTGCAAAAAGGACAGCCGAGCGCTGGCGCCCTACCCCCCTTATAGCCTCCAAGCCAGCATACTGTAGCACCCGCACCCCGCCAAAGTAGAAGCAGGCATCGTGCGCGCTGAGTGTGGCCGAGAGGGCGGTCAGCAACGGCACGGCGGCCGTGCTGCGCGGGGCCTGGGCTTGCAGCAGGTTCCAGAATACCGCGCGTAGCGGCGCCGGGCGGGCGGCCAGCGCCTGACTTACCCGAATGAATTCGGCAGGGCTGACGTACTCAAAAATGTTGGAGAGGCTGGCCTTGGTCACATCCTGCCC
>CALMOO010000721.1 GCA_937871705.1 uncultured Hymenobacter sp. | reverse complement strand
GGGTAATGCATGATTTGACTCCGGTCAGCAGTTCTAGCTCGGTTTTTTGGTCGAGGCTTTGCCAGAGGTCCTTGCAGGCCAGGGTCCGGTGGGACGCCGAGCCTCGGCAATGAGTAGCATGCACACGCTCGGTTTCTATTCAGGTCGTAGTGTTTACACATGGCATTCTGTACGCTTAGGTCGCCTTCGGCAAATACATCGGGCTAGTCGAGGGCAAACATCTGTAGCATCTGAGCTATCCAGCGGCCCACGCCTGGGGTCGCACGATAGCAGGAACGAAAAACAAGAGCTATTCTTCTGGTTCTGAAGGCTCCCCTTATACTTTACTCATAGCTTACAATAGCGTTGCGCAGTGTGTTATTAAGTCTACAAAATAGGAGGATAAGTAAACCCAACCCAGCAATGGATACGGGCGTGTCTGTTGCAGAACTCGGCGCGACGCCTTCACAGGAGGGCTCGACAACTCGAACCAAGCTAGAAAAGATAGCAATAGGCTTTTTACCCGTGTTTAGCAGCTAGTTTAAGCTCTTGCCGAGCCGGCAGGAGAGTTCTGCAACAGCCACGGGCCCTTATTGGAGTAAATAGTATATTCTGTCAGCTACTTACGCTCCAAGAAATGTTGGTAGGTTGCTTGGCTCCGTAAGGCCGGCTCTGTGAGTCCCACGCGACAAACTTTCAGGCCCCACTTTTTCGGTTTGGATGGTTTCTGTCCCGCTCAATCCCTTAAACAGCGTTCTGCAACAGTCACATTCTATGCGTATTCGTACATGGTGAGGCGGTGCTTGCTTGAAACAGACCACTTGCTCTTACGCACTAAACCGCACAGCCCCGACCTTCTGACGAAAGCCGGGGCTGTCTGTTAAATGAGTGATTGGGACCTACGGGAAGCGTAGGTAGAGCCGGGCCACGGCCGTGGCGGTGTTTTCTTCCCAGCAGGCCCGCTTGGCTTCCTAACATTCCCGGACGCGCTTAGCTTGCTCGTAGTGGCCATTCGTGAGGCGACAAGTGGCGCAAGTCGCGGTCATGTTCGGAAAGGGCGGCCGAAGCAGCTAATAATCAGCGCAGGTTCCGAATCAGGTAGTCTGCCATCTTGGTGATTTTCAGCAGGTCGTGGTGTAGCACGTACGACTCGTACCAGCCCGTAAAGGAGTTGATGATGTAGCCCGCCACCACGGCCGCATCTTCGGTGTCATCCATTTCGCCGGCGGTCATCGCCGCTTGCACCAGGTGCAGCAGCATGACCTGAAAGGCGTCGTCACCCTGCTGGAGAATGGCCCGCACCTCGGCATCGGCTGCGCCGATTTCAAACGTGGTTTTGATGCCCAGGCAGCTATTGGTACCGTTTACCGTGTAGTCAGCCGTGTCTTTAATGACGGCAATGATGGCCTGGCGAGGCGACGGAGCGGCGGCGGCGACGGCCCGGATGTCCGCCATCCGGCTTTGGGTGTACTGGCGGATGCACTTGCGGAACAGCTGCTGCTTGTCGCCAATCGTGTTGTAGAGGCTGCTGCTGTTAATCTGCATCGCCGCCGTTAGCTCGCGCATGGAGGCCCCATTGTAGCCTTTCGCCCAGAAGACGGTCATGGCCTTGGCAATGGCGGCCTCCTCATCAAATTCAACCGTACGTGCCATCGCTTGTATGTGGATTAGTGGGGCAAAGATACTGCCAAGCAGAAAC
>CALMOO010000720.1:1971-7798 GCA_937871705.1 uncultured Hymenobacter sp. | reverse complement strand
GTAGCTGCCCTAACTACTAACCTCTCTTCACTCAATCGCGTGTACGGCAATATGCTGAACGCAATGCGTGCTGGTGCTGCTAGCTAGAAATAATTAGCTATTCAATTCGTTTATTCTACTCACAATCGTAATACCTCTAGCAGATGGCAGGCGGAAAAGAAACGCCGCGGCAGAAGATGATTGGCATGATGTATCTCGTGCTAACCGCTCTGCTGGCGCTCCAAGTTAACTCAGCGATTCTGCTGAAATTTAAATTTATCGACGACAGCCTAACCGATGTAAACGGGAAGACTGATAAAGCGGCGGATAGCACTGTAAAAGGCATAGAAGCTGAGGTGGCCAAAAACCACAATCAAGCTGCCGACGTGGCCGTGCTGAAGCAAAGCGAAGAAATTCGTACAGAGACTAAAAAGGTAGTTGACTACCTGGCTAGTGTGCGCGAAAAACTCTTGACAGCTACGGAAAACAAAAGCAAGAACGAGTATAAGAACATGAGCGCCGAAGACAAAGTAGCAATTACTATGCTCGGTGCTAATCATAGAGGCGAGGCTTACCCTTTGCAGAAGACTCTGAACGACTATTCTACTTACATTCAGAAATACGTGCCCGACGCACAGCCTTTGGCTCTCGATGCTAAAGTAGACCCACGTGTGACGGACCCTGAGCAAAAGAACAAGAACTTCGCTGAGCTTAACTTCGAAAACACCCCGGTTGTAGCTGCTCTGGCAGTGTTGAGCCAAAAAGAGACTGAAGTACTGAAATATCAGGCTGATGCTTTGCAAAAGCAGGCTGAAAAGGTAGGTGCTAAGACTATCGTATTTGACAAGTTGGGAGCTTTTGCTTCGGCCGAATCGAACACGGTTGCTGCTGGTACCAAGTACCGTGCTGAGTTATTCCTGACGGCTGCTGCCAGCGGCTTGAAGCAGATAATGACGTACAATGGCAAGCCACTACCCGTTGACCCTAAGACTAACCACGGGGTAGTAGAGTTTACAGCTCAGCCTGGCAACTTCGATAAAGACGGCAACGCTAAGTCTTCATGGACCGGTAAAATCAGCATCAAGCAGAACGGTCGTGACACCACTTTCACTCAGAAAGTAGAGTATACGATTACTAAACCTGTAATGCAGATTCAATCGGCTTCGGTACAGGCACTATACTATAAGTGCGGCAACAAGCTGAGCGTACAAGTACCTGCACTTGGTGCCCAGTATCAGCCTAGCTTCTCGGCTTCGGGAGCTTCGGTTATCACGGGCCAGAAAGGTGAAGTAACGCTTGTACCTAACGCTCGCGAAGTAACTCTGAACGTGAGCAGCGGCGGCAACGCTATCGGCTCGCAGGAATTTAAGGTTCGTCCAATTCCTAATCCAACCATCAAATGCTTTGCTGGTGGCAGCGAGGCTAATGAGAAGCAAGGAACATCTGGTATGGCAATTCGGACTATTACCCTTAGACCCATACCTGACCCTGGCTTTGCTACCTTCCTGCCCGAAGATGCTCGCTACCGCGTATCGCGCTTCACTGCAGTACTAGCTCGTGGCAAACGCCCAGTAATTGGTCCTAAGACCATCAACGGCCCACAAGGTGACATGAGCGATATGGTTAATGCTTATAAAGAAGGCGACCGTCTCTTTATTGAAGTGCAAGGCGTGCAACGCAACAACTTCCAAAATCAAATTGAGGAAGTGAATATGACCCGCACGTTCAACATCCCGTTGCAATAAGTTTTAACTATCCTTTTATTATGACCCGCTATTTCAAAGTGCTTCCCTTTACGCTTGCGGCCCTCACGGTGTCGCTAGCAGGCCGGGCGCAGGAGCAGGCCACCTCCACTGCAACGACGGGGGCTATCCGGCAAATCCCGGTATCTGACCAGATGTTCCGCAAGACCATCTGGCGGGCTATCGACCTACGCGAAAAGCAAAACCGGCCGATGTTTTCGGATGGTAAGGAAATTAGCCGGGTCATCATGGATGCAGTAAAGCGTAGTGAGTTGCAGGCGTATAAAAACGACTCCGTAACTTCCACCTTTACGGCCAAGGAAATGTCGGCTAACATGTCGTATGCCCTCGAAGCGCCCATCAGCGCTGATGCTGATGGCGGCGATTGGGGCGCGGCTGCGCCGAAAGCCTCGACCAAAAAGAAGCCAGTAGACGACGGGTGGGGTGCTCCAGTAGCCTCTTCTAAGCCAGCTACTAAGCGAGTGGCCGTACTAGATAGCAAAGGCAAGCCGGTAAAGAAGAATGGTAAAACGGTTTACCGGACGGTACCAGTTTCTTCGGTAGCGGCTGCGCCTCCACCCCCCCCGCCTGCCACGACTGCTGAGTATCGCCCTAAGGACATCTACCAGATGGAGTTGACCGAAGAGATGATATTTGACAAGAAGCGCTCACGGATGTACCATCAGATTAAGACGGTATCGCTGAAGTTGCCTTCTACACTGAAAGAAAACGTGTCGGGCTTGGAAAAAAACATCGCTACCTTCAAGTATTCTGACTTGGTGAAGGTGTTCCGCAACAATCCGCAGACCGCCATCTGGTTCAATGCGCAGAACGATGCGCAGCATAAAAACCTGGCTGATGCCTTTGAATTGTGGCTGTTTAACTCTTATATCACCAAAGTATCTAATCCAGCTGGAGAAGATTTGGCTAGCCAGTACGGCAGTGAGCGCGAAGGTCTCTTGGCCGCGCAGCAAACGGCAGCTGACTTAGTGGAATACGAGTATAACTTGTGGTCTTTCTAGGTTACGAATTCAAGCAAATCTGTTGATAAGCAAAAAGGCCTGTGCTACTAAGCACAGGCCTTTTTATTATTTCTGTTATCTGCGGGTCGGTTCGCTATTTATTGGGGGGTAGGGGATGGTTCTTGCTGGTCAAAATAATTGAGTAGAACCTTAGCCTTCGCTTTGCCAACCTCTGCAACTAGCTCTGTTTCGGTTAACTCTTTGATTTTCTTGACCGACTTGAACTTGCTTAGGAGTTTGTCAGCGGTGATGGGGCCGAGACCTTTGACATCGGTTAATTCCGTTTTGAGGGTAGCCGCGTCGCGGGTCGAGCGGTGGAAGGTGATGCCGAAGCGGTGCACTTCGTCGCGCATACGTTGGAACAGTCGCAGGCTTTCGCTCTTCTTATCGATGTAGAGGGGTAGGGGGTCGTTGGGAACGTAGATTTCTTCGAGCCGTTTGGCAATGCCAATGATGGCCATCTGGCCCCACAGATTGAGGTCTTTCAGGGCCTTCACCGCCATGCTTAGCTGGCCCTTACCCCCGTCTACAATCACGAGTTGGGGTAGGCTGGCGCCTTCGTCTACAAGGCGGCGATAACGTCGTGTAACTACCTCATACATCGTATCGAAGTCATTGGGGCCAATTACTGTCTTGACGTGGTAATGACGGTAATCCTTCTTGCTAGGCCGGGCATTGCGAAAGCACACCATGGCTGATACCGGGTTGTCGCCTTGGAAGTTGGAGTTGTCAAAGCATTCGATGTGCTTGGGCAACTCGGTCAGGCGCAGGTCCTTCTTAATTTGCTCCATGATACGCACCTCGTTCACATCCTTGCTTTTTTCGTTCATGCTCTCCTTTTCTTTGCGCAAGTAGAGCACGTTCTTAATGCTGAGTTCCAAGAGCTTTCGCTTATCACCAATCTGCGGCTGCGCAATGGTGACGCCAGGCAGGGGTAGGTCGCCGACGGGCACGTTGGTAAGGATTTCCTTAGCCTCGCTTTCGTATTCTTGCCGTAGCTGCATGATGAGCGGCGCCAGGATTTCGCCATCACTCTCGTCGAGCTTCTTGGTCAGCTCCAGGTTTTGAGTGAGGATGATGCTGCCATTCATCACTTTAAAGTAGTTGACAAAGGCCGCCTTCTCGTTAGATACAATGCTGAACACGTCGATGTTGGTCAGCGAGGCATTGACGATGGTGCTCTTTGCCTGAAACTCGTCGAGCTTGTCGAGCTTTTGCTTGAACTGGTGCGCCAGCTCGTACTGCATTTCCTGGGCGGCGGCCGTCATCTTCTCGCGGAAGTACTGCTTGGGCAGGCGCAGGTCGCCGTTCAGAATCTGACGAATTTGCTGGATGTACTGGTTGTACGTAGCCTCGTCCTCCTTGGCTTCGCAGGGGCCTTTGCAGTTGCCGATGTGGTATTCCAGGCACACCTTAAACTTGCCGGCCGCCACGTTTTCGGGGCTCAGGTTATAATTGCAAGTGCGCAGGGGGTAGAGCGCCCGGATGAGCTCCAGCAGCACGTTCAGGCCGCCCTGGTTGGCGTAGGGGCCGAAGTACTGGCCATCGCCGGGCTGCTTGTTGCGGGTTGGGATGAGGCGCGGAAAACGCTCCTTGGTGAGCAGCAGGTAGGGATAAGTTTTGCCATCCTTAAGCAGGATGTTGTACTTGGGCTGGTACTGCTTGATGAGGTTATTTTCGAGCAAAAATGCATCCGACTCCGAGTTCACGATGGTAAACTCGATGCGCTTAATGTTCTTGACCAGCTGCTGCGTCTTCTTATTATGGTCCTGCTTGGTGAAGTACGACGACACACGCTTGCGCAGGTCCACAGCCTTACCCACGTAGATAATGCCTTCGTCGTCGAAGTAGCGATACACGCCGGGCTGATGGGGTAGGCGGTTTATTTGCTCTTGTAGTTCGGGTTTGGCTGCCATAAACCGCAGATTCAACGGATTAAACGGGTTTCGCGGATACGCCCCTGCGGGGCTGACTCGCTGTTACGTGTGCAGAACACTAAACGGCTGGCAAAAGTAGCCGGACTATAATGTGCCAGATGCAGGCTGACAACGCACGTCCTGATACTCTTAGCCCATTTTCAGCCAAGCCACAGCACGCAAGTAAGCAAGCAAGCTGTTTCAGCCGCGCGAGCGGCGTATCCGCGAAATCCGTTTAATCCGTTGAATCTGCGATTAAATGTCCTTGTCATCCAGCTCATTGGTAGTGGGCTGAGCCATTTTCTGGTCGGCTGGAATCGTGTCGCGCTGCATCGAGCCGTAGTATTTCGAGCAGTCAAGCTCGATGGTGAGCGGCTGGCGGGGTAGGGGAAAAGGCCCGGTGTTGATGCCAATGCTTTTATCAGCGTACACTTTTTTCATGAAAATGCCGTAGAGCGGCAATGCCAGGCGAGCGCCCTGGCCGTAGGCGCCAGTGCGAAAGTGAATGCTGCGGTCTTCGCCGCCTATCCACATGCCGCACACCAGGTCGGGCGTAATGCCCATAAACCATGCGTCAGAATAGTTGGAAGTAGTGCCCGTTTTGGCGCCGATGTGGGTATTAAACTTGAAGCCTGTGTGCAAGATAGTGCTGGTGCCGCCCTGCTCAGTGGTGCTGGCTTCCAGCATATTGGTCATTACGTAGGCGGTTTCTTCGCTCAGTACTTCCTTGGTTTGCGGAATGAATTCGCGGAGCGTGTTGCCATTCTTATCGTCAATGCGCGTCACCATCATCGGGCTCGTCCAAACGCCTTTGTTGACGAAGGTGCCGTAGGCGCCGCACAGCTCAAAAATGCTGCAATCGGAAGCCCCGAAGCCCACGGCCGGCACTGGGTCAATAGGCGAGGTAATACCCAGACGCTTAGCGTAGGCCACTACCGTTTCGGGCGTCAGCTTATACACCAGCCAGGCCGTGATGGAGTTCATGGAGCGGGCCAGCGCCTGCCGCAAGGTGAAGGAGCGCCCCGAGTAGCCGCCCTCAAAGTTCTTGGGCGTGTAGGGTGGCCGGCCCGCCGCGCCGGGGAAAGTGGTGGCAATGTCGGGCCGCGGAAAGCACGGTGAATATCCCTGGTCGATGGCCGCCGTGTACACGATGGGCTTAAACGTAGAG
>CALMOO010000720.1:0-1961 GCA_937871705.1 uncultured Hymenobacter sp. | reverse complement strand
GCCCTGCCGCACGTGGTCAAACTTGAAGAACTTGAAGTTGGGCCCGCCAACCCAGGCTTTTATTTGCCCATTAAGCGGGTTCACGGCCATGAAGCCGGCCCGCAGGTAGCGCTTGTAGTAATCGAGCGAGTCCATCGGCGACATCAGCATCTCCTTCTCGCCCTGCCAGCTAAACACCGGCATCCGGTACTTGTGACGCAGGTAGTAGTTCACCGAGTCGCGGTTGCCGTCGTAGTGCTCCATCAAAGACTTGTAGCGCTGGGTGCGCCGCATCGACGTTTCGAGGAAGTGCGGAATGACCTGGCCATTCTCATCGCGCCAGGGCAGCTGGCCCTTCCACTGCGCCGAAAACCACTTTTGCTGCAAGGCTAGGTGCTCGGCTACAGCCTTCTCGGCATAGCCCTGCATTCGCGAGTCGAGGGTGGTGTAGATTTTCAGGCCGTCGGCATAGAGGTCGTGGTCAGTTTCCTTGGCCCAGCTCTGCAAGTACTTGGCCACCTCGGTGCGGAAGTAGGGCGCCAGGCCTTGAGTCGGACTTTCTACGCTGTAGTGCAGCACGATGGCCTGGGCCGTATCCTGCGCCAGCTCGGGGGTAGGGAGGTAGCCATACTTGTTCATCTGCTGCAGCACCCAGTTGCGGCGGCGCTTCGAGCGCGCTGGGTGCAGGGCCGGGCTAAAGCGCGAAGGCGCATTCACGATACCCACCAGCGTAGCCGCCTCAGGCGTAGTCAACTCCCTAGGTTTCTTATTGAAAAACGTCTTGGCCGCCGTGTTGATGCCATAGGCATTAGAGCCATAATCCACGGTGTTGAGGTACATCCGCAGGATTTCACGCTTCGTGTAGTTGCGCTCCAGCCGAATGGCCAGCAGCCATTCCTTGGTTTTGGTAATGAGCAGCCCTAGCTTGCCTGGCCCGTTCAATACGCCGTCGTTGAGCGTGCTTTCTTCACCGGGGCGGGTTCTAAACAGCACTTTAGCTACCTGCTGCGTGAGAGTAGAGCCGCCGCCGCTACGGCCCAGCCCTGCCACAGCGCGCATAATGCTCTTAAAATCAATGCCCGAGTGCTGCTCAAAACGCACATCCTCAGTGGCCACCAGGGCATCTACCAGGTTTTGGGGCAAGTCTTTGTAGTCGGCCGGCGTGCGGTTTTCGCGGAAATATTTGCCCAGCAGCACGCCATCGGCCGAGTAGACTTCAGAGGCCAACTCGCTCTTGGGGTTTTCGAGCGTGCGCAGGTTGGGCATGCCCCCAAATAGACCCATGAAGTTGATACTCACCGCTGTCACGTACAGCGTCAGCCCCAGTAGTCCTACCCCAAACAGTACCCACATGGTGCGAATAAATGCCTGAAAGCGCCCCCGCCGCGGTGGAGCCAATCGCGGCTGCCGCGGGCGCGGGGAGGGGGTAGGGCGAGCAGGCGAGGAGTAAGAAGTAGCCATCAGGGTAAGTCAGGAGCAGAGAGGGGGGTAGAAAACCAGTCGTCTTGGCAAGCCTACGAAGCAATCAACCCCGAACGAAGGGTACGGATATCGTGCAGGGGTATTGCTTCGCAAGTTTGCAAGGACAAACAATGTTTAATCCCACATTTGGCTATTGGTAAACCTTATCGTAGAATTGTTGGTAGCCTGCCACATCACCCGCCGCTTGCAGCAGGGTCAAATTAGCCAGGCTAATCACCAGGGTCTGGTAGCCTTGCCCACGCAAGCGTGCCAGCGGCGACTGCGGCCCGCGCAGCTTGGTGGCGTAGCTCTGGGCCACTTTCGCCCCCGGCAAAGTCCGTACCACGACAAATTCTTGGTCGGCGCCCAGCGGCTGGGCCGGCTGCACCACCAGGTTGTTAGCCCGGAAAAACTTGCCGTTGTACGTTGTGAGCTGCGCTACGAGGTCGGTGGTTGGCGCATTGCCCTTGGGGTAAGCCAGCACCACAGCATGGGCCGCGCTTAGCTGCGTAGTATAGGCT
>CALMOO010000719.1 GCA_937871705.1 uncultured Hymenobacter sp. | reverse complement strand
TTATAGTAATAACTCGCTGAGCGCGCACAAAGTGGAATTCTGATTTGCGGCAATTCGCATTTATCTCCCCACTAATTTCTTACTTCAAGAGCGCGGCATGGTAGGCACCGCCGCCACTACGGACTGCGCGGGCAGCTGCCGCACTAAGCTCGTGATGCCCCACACCTGCAAGCGCCGCCGAATAGTTTCGGCCGCCAGCCAACTGTCGAGCTGGCCAATAACTACCCGGTTTAAGTTTTTATCATTAATAGCGTCCTGCGTAAGCGTTATAGCCAGTTCCGGGTCGAGCGCCAGGATGCGGGCCTGCATAGCCTGGGCAGCCTGCACATCGGCAAAGCTGCCTGCCTGCACCACAAAGCGCGGCGCTAGGCTAGCGTTTTGAGGCGCCGACGGGGGGGTAGGCTGAGCGGCTACGGCAGTAGCTGCTAGCGTATCGGAAGGAGCATCTAGCTGGTAGCTGGTAAAGGCAGCCTCAGGGTCGGGGTCGGCGGCACGCAACGCCAGCAAGTTCGTTGGGCTAGCACTCGGCCCGAGGGGGGTAGTGGCCGGTACCACTTGGGCAATGATGGTAGCGGCGCCGTGGTCAACGATGCTCAGCGGGCGGGCTGCTACCTCAGACAAGTCGAGAATGCGCTGGTGCCTAAAAGGACCCCGGTCGGAAACCCGCACAACTACAGATTTGCCGGTTTCTATATTGGTAACGCGCAAGCGGGTGCCGAAGGGCAGCGTTTTGTGCGCGCAAGTGTATTGGAAGCGGTTGAAGCGTTCGCCGCTACTGGTGCGAAGGCCCTGGTGCTCGCGGCCATACCAGGAGGCGCGGCCCCGCAATATGGTGGAGAAGGAAAGGGACGCAACCGTGGTTTTGTGGGCAAGCGCCCGGTGTGCTCGGTGCGAGCGCGCTGCAACTGGTAGGCATAAGCCACAGAGCAACAGCAAGAAGAAAACAAAGGAAAGGAAGCCGGAAGTCAGAAAATGTGTTCGCGTGAGCGTCATGCGCATAATTGGATGGTGAACTGACCGAATTTAAGTCCACCCGTCACGAGAACCTACTATCTGGAGCTGCTAAGAAAATTGTCAATTCTAATAAATTGTCTTTTTTTTATAAAGCTTGCATTTAAGCTACTCTACACGCAGGTATAAGCGAGCTCGGAATAGGCGATTGTGTTTACTGAAGGCAGTTTTAGGCGTAATTTTGTATTATTCCAAGGTTGAGCGAAAAATTAGACTTTGCGGCGGGTGTAAAATTTTGGCATTTGCGTCAGCAGAGAAAGAAGAGGGGGGTTGTATAAGTGCTATT
>CALMOO010000718.1 GCA_937871705.1 uncultured Hymenobacter sp. | reverse complement strand
GTACACGGCCACCGTTTTGTCCTCGTCGGGGTCGAGGCCAATGCCGTAGGCCAGCGCGGCGGCCGTGGGCTCGTTCACGATGCGCAATACTTCGAGCCCGGCTAAGCGGCCGGCGTCGCGGGTGGCCTGGCGCTGCGAGTCGTTGAAGTACGCGGGCACCGTAATTACGGCCCGGCGCACTGGCGTCTTGAGGGCGTGCTCGGCACGGTGGCGCAGTTCGCTCAGAATATCGGCCGACAGCTCGATGGGCGAGTAGAAGCGCTCGCCTACCCGCACTTTCACTAGGCCCTCCGAGTCGTCGTCAATCACTTTGTAACCGAGCTGGCCGGCGTGCTCGCCGAGGTCGCGGTAGCTTTTGCCCAGCAGGCGCTTTACTGAGTAGATGGTGTTTTGCGGGTCGAGGGTCAGGAATTCCTTTGCGTCGTTGCCCACCACGGGCGCCGCGCCCTCGGCCGGAAAATGCACGACCGAGGGCACGATGGTGCCCCGGCCCAGGTCGTTGATGGCGGCGGGCTGGCGGGTTTCGGGGTGCACATAGGCCACGAGGCTATTGGTGGTGCCCAGGTCGATGCCCACAATAAGCTCTTCCTGTTGAATAGCGCCGGTGGCGAGGTTAATGGCGACTTTAGCCATGGGTAAGTCTGGAGTAGAAGGCGAGGCCACAGCGGTGCAGCCGAAAAGAACCTAACAAAGATGCCTGGAAAACGGCCCGGCAAAAGTACTCCGGCTAGCTGCGAGCGCACAGAAAAGCACAAGCTGACGAGCAGCCCGAATAAGATTCGGGCATTTTAATAATCCTATAATCCGATTGGAAAGTGTCGCCGTAAGTAAAGCAGCTGTATGCCGGTTAAGTATAAGGCTATTAAAGAATCAACTGCTGGTTGCCTGACTGCTCATTGCTGTTACAGTTTTTCATTTTTACCCCACCCACTGCGTTTTATGAAAAAAATGCTTACTCGTCCTGCCCTACAATTAGCGTTAGCTGCCGTCGCCGTTGGCGGCCTGCTGACGTGGAGCGGACATACCAACCACCTCGAGGCCTCTTCGCACCGCGAGGCGCCGCTCATCGCCGACGACCCCCTGGCCGATAATACCGACCTCTACGCCTTCCGCACGCCGGCTTCGGTCGACAACGACGGTAATGCCAGCGTCACGATTATCGCCAACTACATCCCGTTTGAGCTACCCCAGGGCGGCCCAAACTTCAATACTTTCGGCGAGAATATCCGCTACGAGATTCACGTCAAGAACAGCACTGCGACGACGGGGGACGATATTACGTACCGCTTTACGTTTACCCGCCAGAACCAAGACCCTACCACTTTCTTTCGCGTGCGTTTGGGCCAAGAAAATTTGCATACTACCTATAAGCTAGAGCGTAGCTTAGGGGGTGGGGCCTTTACTACCCTTATCGCGGCAGGTGGAGTACCTGACCCAAATATTGGGCCTAGGTCAATTAACGGTGCAGCGGGTCTTAATATATCCACTGATTACGAAACTGCGGCTCAGACCCTCGTTCAGACGCTCTCTGATGGCACAAAAGTGTTCTGTGCTCCGCGCGATGACTCGTTCTTCACCGACCTGGGTGCCATTTTCGACTTAGGTGGCGTTCGCTCGGCGGGTAGCGCCCGCGATGGCTTAGCTCGCAAAAACGTGCATTCCATCATCATGCAGATTCCGGTGACGGCGCTGGCCAAGACCGGCACGCCTGCGCTCTCCGCGGCTACCAATATCCTAGATTCCAACTACATTATCGGTGTGTGGGCGTCAGCTAGCCGCTTGGCTATTAAAACGCTGAACCCTACGACTGGGACGCCGACCTACACCGCTGGCCCAGTGGTGGCGCCTACTACCGGTGTTACGGGCTCGCCCGATGGCTGGGTGCAGGTATCGCGCCTGGGCATGCCGCTTACCAACGAAGTGGTACAGGCCATCGGCCTGAAAGACCGTTGGAACGCGGGTAGCCCCTACGGCATGGTCCCCGAGTTTGATGCTGGTGCCAAGAACCCCGAACTGGGCTTGTACATGGCCGACAACGCGCCGATGAACGGCGCGGCGGCGAAGCCCAGCGGTCAAACGTACTACGGCGAGGCAGTGCCCGGCTTTGCACCGCTGCGCATCCAGACCAAGTCGTTGGCGGGCTTGCTGCCACCTGCTTCAGGACTAGCCGGCGGCTTCGACTTCCGCAACGGGGCACCCGGCTTGAGCCCTATTTTCGGCAATGCGCTGATTCCTGACAATACGGCGCTGGCTACCACGGCCAAAGGTGGTTTTGGCGAGTACCTGCTCAACAATGGTCAACCCGGCAATCCTCGCTCGGTCGACTTGCTGCCCATTTTCCACACTGGCGTGCCCAACCTGATTCCGTATCAGCTGGCTACGGGTAAGACAGGTGGCAACCCGCTCACCGCGGGTAAACCCTTCATCAACAACTTCCTGCCCACCTTCGGCGACATGCTGCGCCTGAACATGGCCGTGCCGCCTACCCCCCGCAACGACCCCAACTTTAGCTCGGAAGGCCTCGTGGCCGCGGCCGTGCTAGGCCTCACCAACGCTACTTATACCGGCTTCACGCCTACTACGGCTGTGCCGGTGCAGTTTATTCCGAACATGGACGGCTTCCCCAATGGCCGCCGCCTCGAAGACGACGTTACCCGCATCGAGTTGCAAGCCGTGGGTGGGGTAGTACTAGCCGCCATTGGCCTCTGGTACGATGACTACCAGGTAGGCGTTACGGCCTCGCCGGTAACCCCACAACTGGGCGGAGTATTAGGCTTCACGACCAATGTGGAGAAGAACGATACCACCTTCCGTACGGCTTTCCCCTACGCCCAGACGCCCTGGAGCGGCACCACGGCTCAGCGCATTGCGCTGGCACAGCTAGCGCCTAGCCCTACTCTCAATCTGGGGGCTAACCTCGCCATGGCCACCGCCTACCCCAACCCCTCGACTGGCAGCACGACCCTGCGCTTTGAGCTGGCCACCGCTACCAACCTGACCGTGCAAATCCGCGATATGATGGGCCGTAGCGTGGCTACCATCGCCGCCAAGACCTACCCGGTCGGCGTAAACGAGATTAAGTGGCAGCCCAACGCAGCGGTGGTGCCCGGTCAATATATTGCCTCGGTGTACAGCGGCAAAACCCTGGTGCAGTCGCTGCACCTGCAGCGGTTGTAGGTTAAGCGGATAGTTGAGTAAAAAAAGAACGTCATGCTGAGCTTGTCGAAGCATCTCACGTGCAGCAGTAATCTCTCAGGTTTGAGATTAGTAGAGCACGCGAGATGCTCCGACGAGCTCAGCATGACGTTCTATAGTTGAAACGCCTCTGATTTCTATTCTGTGAAAAAATACCTCTACCCTGCGCTGCTACTGACTTTTGGGCTGGCCGTGGCGGCAATTATCTTCTTCAAAAAACAAGCTCCTGCGGGCTTGCCCGAGCCCAAAGACCGGGTAGGCCGCCTAGCGCTGGGCGGCGAGTGGGTCAATACCAGGGCCTCGATGGAAGGCCTGCTGGCCAAGCTGCGCACCGACCCCAACGACCAAAAAAGCCGCTTGCTGCTGGCCGAGGCTTACATGCAGGAAGGCCGCATAACTGGCAACCACCCCTACTACGATGCCGCCGCCATGCAGCTGCTGCAAGACGTGCTGAAGACCGACCCGGAGAACTTCGAGGCGCTGTGCTGCGAGGCCTCGCTGAGCCTCACGCAGCACCACTTTTCGCAGGGGTTGGCGCTGGCGCAGCAAGCCCAGGGCATCAACCCGCAAAGTGGCTATGTGTATGGCTTGCTGACTGATGCCAACGTGGAGCTGGGCCGCTACGACGAGGCTGTGAAGATGGCCGACAAGATGAACCAGCTGCGCCCCGATCTCACGGCCTATGCCCGCGTGAGCTACTTGCGCGAGATTTACGGCGACGTGCCCGGCGCCATTCAGGCCATGGATATGGCCGTAAAAGCCGGCTATAATGGCCTGGAACAGACCGAGTGGAGCCGCGTGGCCCTGGGCCACCTCTACGAAGTAAGCGGCCACCTGCCCGAGGCCGAAGGCTACTACCAGCAGGCCCTCGTGATGCGCCCCAACTATGCCTACGCGCTGGCAGGCGTGGCCCGCGTGGCCGCCGCCCGCCGCGACTACCCCACCGCCATTAAAAACCTGAACCTGGCCCGCGCCCTGGTGAAAGACTATGCCTTCACCGACGAGCTGGTAGATGTGTACCGCCTCAACCACCAGCCCGCCGAGGCCGACAAAATGGCTCGCGAATCGGTAGCGATGCTGGCTGACGCCGCCAAGCAAGCCAATGATAACGAGCAGCTGGGCCACTACACCGACCGCGAGCTGGCCTACGCCTACCTCAAAACCAACGACCTGGACAAAGCCCTGGAGCACGCCAAAATCGAGTACGCCCGCCGCCCCGATAACATCGACGTCAACGAAACGCTGGCTTGGGTGCAATACAAGCGCGGCGAGTACAAAGAAGCGCAGCAGTACATGCAGGTAGCCCGCCGCACCCACTCGCAAAACCCCGTGCTGCTCTGCCGCGCCGGGCTGATATTGACCAAGATAGGCCAGCCTACCGCCGGCCGCGCCCTCATCGAGCAAGCCGTGCGCACGGCGCCCTACCTCAACCCCGAAGTAACAGCCGAAGGCGAAACGCTGCTGGCGGCGCGGTAGGGGGTAGCAAAAGCACTTGTACCTAGTAGATTAACCGAGCAAAGCAACATGAAAGCAGTAGGCGCAAAGCATTATCCGGCTTCAACTCTCCACGAGAGAGGGGGTAGGGGAGTGAGGTGCGCCGGCTGGGCAACGCTAGGACTATTGCTGCTAAGCCTGCCCGCCGCTGCCCACGTCATCGACGCCGACCTGAGCAAGCTTTCCCGCACTGAGATTTTCTGGACCTACATCCAGCTTGGCTTCACCCACATTATTCCGCTGGGTTTCGACCATATCCTGTTTATTATCAGCCTCTACATTTTGGAGCCGCGCCTCAAGCCGGTGCTGTGGCAAGCCACGGCGTTCACGGTGGCGCACTCAATCACGCTGGGGCTGGCCATGTACGGCATCATTCGGCCGCCGGGCAGCGTGGTGGAGCCCATTATTGCGCTGTCTATTCTGTTTGTGGCGATTGAGAACATTATTACTACCAAGCTCAGCCCCTGGCGCTTAGTTATCGTGTTTGGCTTCGGGCTGATACATGGCATGGGCTTCGCTAGTGCCCTCACCGGCCTGGGGCTGCCCCAGCAGGACTATTTTGGCTCGCTCATCTCCTTTAATG
>CALMOO010000717.1:1036-5814 GCA_937871705.1 uncultured Hymenobacter sp. | reverse complement strand
CCTGAAAAACCGCTCGTATTTAATCTTCTTTTTGGCTTCAGTGGCCATCTGCGTGCCGCTATCTTTTTACTACGGTTTCACCAACCCATTTCTGAACGAAGCGGGGATGAAGTCGGCCGCTGGTGTGCAGAGCCTGGGGCAGGTATCAGAAGTGCTGTTTATGCTGCTGATACCAGTATTCTTCGTGCGGCTGGGGGTTAAGAAAATGCTGGCCATCGGTATGCTGGCCTGGGTGGTGCGGTACGTGTTCTTTGCGTATGGCAACGGCGACAGCGCGTACTGGATGCTGATTGCGGGCATCGTGATGCACGGCATTTGCTACGATTTCTTCTTCGTGACGGGCCAGATTTATACCGACAACCTCGCCGGCGAGCAGTCTAAGAGCGCTGCGCAGGGCTTCATTACGCTGGCTACCTACGGGGTAGGGATGCTGATTGGGTCCTTGCTTTCGGGCCAGATTGTGGATGCGCACCGCACGGCGGGCGACCTGCACGACTGGCGCGTTATCTGGCTGATTCCGGCCGGCATTGCGGCGGGGGTCCTGTTAGTATTTATGTTGTTGTTTAAGGACAAAAACGCGCCCGTCGCGCCCGAAGAGATAAGCTACGCGGAGGCCAACGCGCGGCTGGAAGTATAATTCTTGAACTCTTGGCTACTAGCTGCTGGCTGTTGGCTCCCGTTCAAAAAGTAAAGCTGATGGCAAACAGCTGTTGGCTAATAGCTAAAAAAATGAAACTACGACTTGGCATGATTGGCGGCGGACAAGGCGCCTTTATCGGTGGCATTCACCGCATCGCCGCTGCCCTCGATGGCATGTATGAGCTTACGGCGGGCGCTTTTAGCAGCGACGCCGAAAAATCTCGGGCTACGGGCGTTCTGCTCGGCTTGGCGCCCGACCGCGTGTATAGCTCTTTTCAAGAGTTGATAGCGCAGGAGAAGGCGCGGCCGGCGGCCGAACGGGTGCAGGTAATTGCCATCGTGACGCCTAATTACCTGCACTTCGAGCCCGCTAAGCTGGCGCTCGAAAATGGGTTTCACGTCATTTTGGATAAGCCTATGACGTTCTCGCTAGCCGAGGCCAAGCAGCTAGAGCAAGTAGCGGCTGCTAGCGGCCGCCTGCTCTGCCTGACGCACACCTACACCGGCTACCCCATGGTGAAGGAAGCCCGGCAGCTGGTAGCCGCGGCTACGCTGGGCACTGTCCGTAAGGTGTATGTAGAGTACCCGCAGGGCTGGCTCAGCAACTTCGAAGAAGGCTCGGATAATAAGCAAGCAGCTTGGCGCACCGACCCTGCCCGCAGCGGCGTGGCCGGCGCGATGGGCGACATCGGAACGCACGCCTTCAACCTACTGGAATATGTAACTGGCTTGCAAGTAGTTAAGCTATGCGCTGACATTAACACCGTAGTAGGGGGTAGGCGGCTCGACGATGATGGCGCCGTGCTGCTCAAACTATCCAACGGAAGCAGCGCCGTGCTCATGGCCTCGCAGATTGCAGCCGGCGAAGAGAATAACGTTAAAATCCGGGTGTACGGTGAGAAGGGCGGCTTGGAGTGGCAGCAGGTTGATGCCAACACGCTGCGCGTCAACTGGCTGGATAAGCCTAGTGAAATTCGGCGGGCCGGTACCGGCTACGTCAGCTCTTTTGCCCGGCATAATACGCGCACGCCCGCCGGGCATCCCGAGGGCTACCTGGAAGCTTTTGCCAACCTGTACCGCAACTTCGCGCTGTGCGTGCAGGCGCAGGAGGCCGGTACCCTACCCCCCCCTGAAGCCCTCGACTACCCTGGCGTGGCCGAAGGCGTGCGCGGTATGGCGTTTATCGAAAACGTGATTGCCTCGGGTAAATCAACTGAAAAATGGACCGACTTCAGCGTCTAATTAGCTTATGACCACACTTCAAGGCCCGGCCATTTTTTTGGCCCAATTCATCGGCAACGAAGCACCGTTCAACAGCCTGGAAGGTATTTGTGCCTGGGCCAAGAGCCTGGGCTACCAAGGCGTTCAACTGCCAACTACCGATACGCGCTTCATCGACTTAAAGCTGGCAGCCGAAAGCCAGACTTACGCTGATGAACTCAAGGGCAAAGTCAACGCCGCCGGGCTGGAAATTACCGAGCTTTCGACTCACCTACAGGGGCAGCTGGTGGCCGTGAATCCGGCTTATGATAAGCTATTTGATGGGTTTGCGCCCGAGGCGGTGCGCAACAACCCGCTGGCGCGCCAGCAATGGGCCACGCAGCAGCTTGCGTACGCGGCGAAGGCCTCGCGCCGGCTAGGCTTGAAAGCGCACGCTACGTTCAGCGGCGCCTTGCTCTGGCCGATGGTCTACCCCTGGCCTCAACGACCAGCTGGCTTGGTGGAGGAAGGCTTCGCGGAGCTGGGACGCCGCTGGCGACCTATCCTGGATGAGTTTGATGCGCAAGGTATTGACTTGTGCTACGAAGTTCACCCAGGGGAAGACCTGCACGACGGCATCAGCTACGAGATGTTCCTGACGGAAGTTAATGACCACCCGCGGGCGTGCTTGCTCTACGACCCCTCGCACTTCGTGCTGCAATGCCTTGACTACCTAGACTATATCAACATCTACCACGAGCGCATTAAGATGTTCCACGTTAAGGATGCCGAGTTTAACCCGACCGGCCGCCAGGGCGTGTACGGCGGCTATCAAAGCTGGGTAAACCGCGCCGGCCGCTTCCGCTCGCTGGGCGATGGGCAGGTTGATTTCAAAGCCGTTTTCAGTAAAATGGCGCAATATGACTTCCCTGGCTGGGCCGTGCTGGAATGGGAATGCGCCCTCAAAAATTCGGAGGACGGCGCCCGTGAAGGGGCTCAGTTTATCAAAGACCATATTATCCGCGTCACCGACAAAGCCTTCGACGACTTTGTGGCGACAGAAGCTAATCCGGCTTTCAACAAGACTTTGTTAGGTTTATAATTTCCTACCCCCATGAAACAGACCTTGCTTTTGCTGAGCACCGCTGTACTGCTCACGGCCTGCAACAGCGGCTACCAACAAGACGGCCCCGACATTAAAAACAAGGAAGCCGCTGCTTCCTCCAAAGAATTGGACCGCGACAGCGCCACGGGCTCTAACGTGACGGCCGTGGCGCACCAGCCTCAAGTCGATACCAGCGTTACTAAGATTGGCACTGAGCACACCGGCGGCCTGGTGGCAGCCGGGGCCAAGCTCATAAGCGGCTCCGACTGCCTGGGCTGCCACAAGGAGCGGGAGAAACTCGTGGGGCCGGCGTATGTCGCAGTGGCTCAAAAGTATCCGGCTACCGAGGCTAATATCACGATGCTGGCCAACCATATCATTCAGGGCGGCAAAGGCCATTGGGGTGAAATTCCCATGTCGGCTCACCCTGGCTTGTCGCAGTCGGACGCCAAGGAGATGACGAAGTATATTCTCAGCTTGAAATAAGTAGCACCCATCTCATGGCCACGTCACCTACTCGCCGAATGGCACTGAAGAACATGCTGGCCGGAACGGCGACGCTAGGTGCCGCAAGTGCGCTAAGCTCTTTTATGCCCGCCCCGAACGAAGTAGGGCCGAGAGCCTTGAAAGGCAACATCAACCAGTCGGTGTGCCGCTGGTGCTACAACGACTTGTCGCTCGACCAGCTGTGCGCGGCGGCTAAGGAGATGGGCCTGAAGGGGATTGACTTGGTAGGGCCGAAAGACTGGCCTACGCTCAAGAAATACAACCTGGACTCGCCCATGTGCAACGGGGCCGAAATCAACCTGACCGATGGTTTCGGCGACCCGCAGTTTCACGCGGCGCTGTTCAAGAGCTACTCGGAGATGATACCGCTGGTGGCCAAGGCGGGGTACAAAAACCTTATTTGCTTTAGCGGCAGCCGCCGGGGCAAGACCGACGAAGCTGGCTGGGCCAACTGCGTGCAAGGCCTTACCCCCCTGCTGGAACTGGCCGCCAAGCACAAGGTAGTGCTAGTAATGGAGCTGCTAAACAGTAAGATAGACCACCATGACTACCAGTGCGACCGCACCTCGTGGGGCGCAACGCTCGCCAAAAGGTTGGGTTCGGAGAACTTCAAACTGCTCTTTGATATCTACCACATGCAGATTGACGAAGGCGATGTGATTCGCAACATTCAGGACTACCACGCCTACATCGCGCATTACCATACGGCCGGCGTGCCGGGCCGCCACGAACTCGACGAAAACCAGGAGCTGAATTACCCCGCCATTATGCGGGCTATCAAAGCTACTGGCTTTACTGGCTATGTGGCGCAAGAATTTATGCCCAAGCAAGCCGACAAACTTGCTTCGCTCCGAACGGCAGTTCATATCTGTGACGTCTGATTTGGCACGAATATTCTAGTACGGCCCACTGGTCCCCATTTCCTTTTCCTGATGCAAAGAAGAAAATTCATCCAGCAAGCTAGCTTGCTGTCGGCTATCTCATATCTGGGGCCACAGCAGCTTTTTGCGGCGCCTACCCCCCTCAAAGCAGGCTTACAGCTCTATACCCTGCGCGAGTACATCGGCAAGGATGTGGCCGGCGTGTTGGCCAAGATAGCGAAGGCGGGTTACAAAGAAGTTGAAACCTACGGCTATAGCAAAGACGGTGGCTATTGGGGGATGACGGCCCCGCAGTTCAAGGCGGCCCTGGCCGCCAATGGGCTGACGACTTCCAGTGGGCACTACGACATGGACAGCTTCATGCGCACCGGCGACTCGCAGGTGCTGAGCTCCTACATCGAAGCCGCGAAAGCCACCGGGCAAGCGTACATCATCGTGCCCTACAT
>CALMOO010000717.1:0-1026 GCA_937871705.1 uncultured Hymenobacter sp. | reverse complement strand
CATCAATGAAAACCTGCGGGCTACGGCCGACGCCTTCAAGGGCGTTGCCGAGAAGCTCAACAAAGCGGGCGAACTATGCAAAGCGGCCGGCCTGCGCCTCGGCTACCACAACCACGACTTTGAATTTAAAGCCATCGGCGGCACCACGCTCTACGATGTGATGCTGAAGGAAACGGACCCGAAGCTTGTCGATTTTGAGATGGATATCTACTGGGTAGTGCGCGCCGGGCAAGACCCTAGTAAGCTGATACAGGCGCATCCGAAGCGGTTTCCGCTCTGGCATGTCAAGGACATGAGCAAGGCCAAACCTGAGCTAAATACCGAAATCGGCGCGGGCTCAATTAATTTTCAGAAAATAGCGGCTCTTGCGGCTACGTCCGGCCTCACGCACTTATTTATGGAGCAGGAAAACTTCGAGATGGATGCTTACCAGAGCATTGCGCAAAGCGCTACCTACTTGAATAAGAAACTGATTCCGCAGCTTAAGAGAAGCTAAGTAATTGGTTTATTACCAAAAAAGAACGTCACGCTGAGCTTGCGAATCATGACGTTCTTTTTAGCTTAACCACACCATACCACCAAATCACCAACATTCATTTCCCACCCTAACTAGTATGAAATTTCCCCTGGTAGTCTCTGCTTTTCTAGCCAGCAGCATCGGCACTGCGTGCGCCCAACAAACCGGCAAACCCGAGGATACCGAGGTGTATGAGCCCGTTCCGCCGGTGGTAGTGCCGGGCAAAACGAGCAGCGAGGCGCCGTCGGACGCGGTAGTGCTATTTGATGGGAAAAACCTCAACCAGTGGGTATCGACCGAAGACCGCAACGCCGCTGCGCAGTGGACGATAGCGGGCGGCATACTTACGGTGAAGAAAGGCACCGGCAATATTGAAACCAAGCGCATGTTTACCAACTACCAGCTCCATTTAGAGTGGCGGGTGCCGGCCAATATCACGGGCACGGGCCAGGCACGGGGCAACAGCGGCGTGTTTCTGGCTTCGCTGGGCAAGGGCGACCTGGGCTACG
>CALMOO010000716.1:432-8188 GCA_937871705.1 uncultured Hymenobacter sp. | reverse complement strand
GGGGTAGGTATTGGGCTGGCCCTGTATGGGGTATACCTGAGCGGTCACCAGCGCTGGGTGGCCTACCTCAGCAATACGCAGAAGTGGCAGGCTATTTTGCTGCAGCTGGGGGTAGTGGGCTTTACGCTGCTGTTTTTGACTTACCTGCGCAATGCGCAGCTAGACCCCGTGCTGTTGGCGCCCGCCACGCAGCTGTCGTTTCTGGTAGTTTGCTCGTTTTTTGCAGCGTTCTATGCTATCGCCGGGCTGCTCGTAACGCTATTCAACCTGCCCATTGCCGAAGTTTTTGAGCAGCGGCGGGCCGAAATTCTGGGTCTGCAGCACCTGAGCCAGATTATCCAGCGCGGCCAAACCGCCCCGGAAATCTACCAGATGCTGTTCAACTCGGCCATCCAAACCATCAAGGCCGATGCGGCCGTGCTCGCGGCTCAGCGCCAGCCCAGCGACCTCACCGGTCCGCTGCCCGCCCCACTACTCTATCAGTTTCTGCCCGGCGAGGTGGCGTTGCTCGAGTCACTCTACGCCACGCCGGTTGGCGTGCCCTACCCCCCCGAGCTGATTGATAATGACTTGGAGCGCTCACAACTCCTCACTGACTTGGCTGTTTCGTACGGCTCGGTAGCCGTGCTGCCGCTGCATAGCCCCTCACACGACTACGGCGTGCTGGTGCTGCTGCACAAAGAGCCGCATAGCTTCGACTCGGAGGTGCTCAGCATTCTGCACACCTTCACGGCCCAAACCGTGCTCAGCCTCGAAAACCTGCAGCTGGCGCAGGAGTCGCTCATCAACCAGCGCACCCAGGACGAGTTGCGCATCGCTGCCCTGGTGCAGGAGCGCCTCATTCCGAAGAGCCTGCCCACCGACGACTGGTTTGAAATCAGCACCTATGCCCAAGCTGCCAAAGAGGTAGGCGGCGACTTCTACGACTTCCTGCACTTGCCGGGCCAGAAGCTGGCCGTGCTCATCGGCGATGTATCGGGTAAGGGCGTAACCGCCGCTTTCCACACGGCCCAAATGAAGGGTATTTTCCACGCCCTGATGCAAGCCAACCCCCTGGCCAAGAAGGAGCGCGACCGCTACCCCGACCCGCACCGCTTTATGGTGCAGGCCAACGAGGCCCTGACGCACTGCCTCGAGCGCTCATCGTTTATCACGGCGGCTTTTTATTTGATTGACTACCAGGCCGGCGGCTTCAGCTTTGCGCGGGCCGGGCACTGCCACACGCTCTACTACCACTCTATTCAGGAAGAAGTCAGCTACTTCCGCACCGAGGGGCTAGGGCTGGGCATTATCCGGGATGCGAACTACGAGAAGTTCGTCAAAACGCAATTCTGGGACTACAACCCCGGCGATGTAATGGTGATATACACCGACGGCATCGTGGAAGCCCGCGATGGCCTCGGCAACGAGTACGGCGAGGACCGCCTGCGCCAGAAGTTGGAAACCTGCTTTTATCAGTCGGCCGAGGAGATAAATGAGCACTTGCGTCACGATGTGCAGGAGTTTAGCCGCGGCCAGCCGTTGCACGATGACCAGACGCTACTGGTTATCAAATTCAAAGCAGCCCAACCCCACGCCTAGCCCTACGTATGGGGCCCTATTATGAAAGTAACAACTCACGCTGCTGCCGATACGCTCACCCTCGTCCTTGATGGTGAGCTAGATGCTTCTTCTGCCGTCGTGCTCGACGCGGAACTCAACAAACCCGAACTCTTAAACTATCATAAGGTTCTCATTGATTGCCAGCGCCTCAGCTACATCTCATCGGCCGGCCTGGGCGTCTTCATCTCCCACTTGCAGCGCCTGCAAGACTCCGACGTCAAATTGGTGTTTTTCAACATGCAGGAGAAGGTGTTCAACGTGTTTGAAATCCTGGGCCTCGATTCTCTCATGCATATTGTGCCTACCGAACAGGAGGCTCAAGCCGCTTAGCTTAATTACGAATTGTGAATTATAAAATATGAGTCTGCTAAATCGGTACTCATACTTTATAATTCACAGTTTTTAATTCATACTTCTTCTCCCATGACCAGCCACTTACGCATTCAATGCTCGCGCAAGAACCTCCAGGAGGTACGCGACTTTGTGCGCGCCTTTTTGCTGGCGGGGCGGCGAAGCGAAGTACTGGTAAACCAGATAGTACTGGCTGTGGATGAAGTAGTAGCGAATTTCATCATTCATGGCAACGGTGAAAACGCCGAGCAGTTTCTGGACCTCGTGTTGGCGCTTACCGAGCAACGCCTTGACGTGGAGATTGAAGACCACGGCCACACCATTTTTGCCCCTTCCGTGGTAGCACCCGACCCTGATATGCGCGAGTACATCCGGCAGGGCCGCAAGGGCGGCATGGGCATGGCCCTGGTGTCGCGCATCATGGACCAGGTAGAATTTTTTGAGCGCAATGCTCACACGGTCTGCCACCTGAGCAAAGCACTGGGGTAGTAATCCAATAAACGAAGGAGTGCGTGCGTGAAGGCTTCTTTGTAAGATTCACGTGCGCACTCCTTCGTTTATAGGCTACTGACGTACTGCCGCGATTTTCTTTGTAAAATTGCACCAGCATTGTGTCCATCGCGTTGGAGGCTGACTTCTAACGCTTATCGGACTGATTCTGCTTACCTTTTCTATGCACTTACGCCTTCCGTTGGCCGGCGCTGCCGCAGCCGCCACGCTGTTGCAGCTAGCTGCCTGCCAAACCAGCAAACCCACCACGGCTTCAACTTCGGCCCTGACCGGCGCTGCCGCTGCTGGCCCCGCTATCGAAACGCTGGGAACCTACCAGGTGCCTGCCCACGAATTTGGGTACGTTTATAAGAAAAATAATGGCACGGCTCCCGACTACGGCACCCGCGCCAGCGTGACTGACTACCTCACGCTCTACACTAATTTTCGCCTCAAGGTGCTCGACGCCGAGAAGCACGGCCTCGATACCACGCAGGCTTTCCGCCGCGAGCTTGACGGCTACAAGCAGCAGCTAGCCCTACCCTACCTCACCGAGAAAGGCGTAACCGACCAGCTGATGCACGAGGCGTATACCCGCCTAAGCCAAGAAGTAAATGCTTCGCACATTCTCATTAAAGTAGGCCCTGATGCCAGCCCTACCGATACGCTGGCGGCTTACCAGAAGGCCGTAGCCTTGCGCCAGCGCCTGCTGGCCGGGGAAGAATTTAGCACCGTAGCCCGCGCCAGCAGCGAAGACCCCTCGGTGGCCGAAAACGGCGGCAAGCTGGGCTACTTCACGGCCATGCAGATGGTGTACCCGTTCGAAACGGCTGCCTACCTCACGCCCGTAGGCCAGGTGAGCCAGCCGGTGCGCACGCGCTTTGGCTACCACCTCATCAAGGTGAATGACCGCCGCGCCGCGCAAGGAGAAATTAAGGTGGCGCACCTGATGGTACGCGTGACGCCGCAGGCGCCCAAAGCCGATTCGGCGACGGCCCATAAGAAAATTAATGAGCTCTATGGCCGCTTGCGCAAGGGCGAAAGCTGGGACAAGCTTGTGGCGCAGTTTTCGGAAGACGCAGGCTCGGCAGCTAATGGCGGCGAGCTGCCGCCTTTTGGCACCGGCCGCATGATTCCCTCATTTGAGGAAGTCGCGTTTAAGCTGCAAAAACCCGGCGACATTGCGCCGCCAGTGCAAACGCCCTACGGCTGGCACATCATCAAGCTGCTCGAAAAACAGCCGTTGGCTTCTTACGAAGCGATGGAGTCGACCTTGAAAAACAAGGTCGGTAAAGATTCGCGCTCGGAGCTGAACCGCGCGGCTTTTCTTAAGCGTATTCGCCAGGAAGACCAGTTTGTAGAGATTCCGGCCGCTAAAGCCTTGGCTTTTAACCAAGCCGATACGGCGCTGGTGCACGGCCACTTCAAGTTTAACGCAGCAAACCTGACGGCGAGCGGCGCGAAGGCTTCGAAAAATACCAAGAAGGCCGGTGGCGACAAGCTGCCGCTGTTTACCATCATGGGCAAGCCTTACCCGGTGAGCGGATTCCTGACTTACGTGCAGCAGAGCCAGCGCCCGCGCCCCAGCGCGCAGCCCGCGTTTGTGATGCAGCAGCTCTACGACCAGTACGTGGACCAAAGCCTGACGGAGTTTGAGAAAAACAGCCTTGACACCAAGTATGAGGACTACCGCATGCTGGTGAAGGAGTACCGCGACGGCATCCTGCTGTTTCAACTCATGGATGAGAAAGTGTGGAGCAAGGCCATTGAAGACTCGGTGGGGCTGCGCAAATTCTTCGCGGCTAACCAAGCCAACTACCAGTTTGGGCAGCGGGTGCGCGGCACCGTAATTTCGGCGGCCACGCCCCAGCTGCTGGCCCGGGCGCAGCGCGAGCTGGCGAAGCAGCGCTACCCCGTAGCGGGCCGCGCAGGCTCGGCGCTGGTGCACTTTAAGGCGGGCACCACTGCGCTGGCTACTGCCAACGGTACGGCCGTGCTCGACGACCTGGCCCGTCGCTTGGCGGGCGATACGGCACTGACGGTGACGGTAGCCGGCCATATCAAGCGTGGCGAAAGCCCTACGCTGGCTCGCCAGCGCGCTACTGCTGCCATCGACTACCTCGCTAAGAACGGCAAAATTGACCGCCGGCGCCTTGCCGCGGCGCCTGCCGCCGCAGCTTCGGCCGATGGCGATACGCGCGTAGCCTTGTTCAGTAGCGCTACCAGTGCGCTCGAAGCCAGCCTGAATACGCAAAATGCGTTGGCTGTTCAGATTCAGCAGCGTACCTTCCAGAAAGGCGACAACAAGGTGGTCGATGACTATTTTGCTCGCCCGGCCGGCACGTATACTACCCAGCGCGACGGACGTTACTACGCCATCATCATCAAGCAAACGTTGCCCGCGGGCCCCAAAGCCCTGGGTGACGCTCGCGGCCAAGCCACTAGCGACTACCAGAATTACCTCGAAAAACAGTGGATTGAGCAGCTGCGCCAGCAGTACCCAGTGCAAGTCAACGAAGCTGAAGTAACGAAGCTGGTAACGAAGTAAGCCCTTTTAGCACAACAAGGGGGTAGGCGAGTAGCCACCCCTACCCCCTTTTTTCGCTTAAATTTGTGTCAGCTGCTGGCTGAATTTTCTTTCGGCTCTTTCGCGTTACAGCCGCACGGCCGGCAACCATTAGCCCTTTTTTCGGCTCCTTATCTTATGCAACCTATCCTTAAGCGCTTGCCAGCGCTCGCTATACTGGCTTTATTCTCTTTGCTGGCGCCGCGTGTCGGCCACGCGCAGTTGGGCATCACCCGTCCCCGGGGGCAGGAGCTGGTCGACGGCATTGTGGTAAAAATAGACAACCAGATTGTACTGCGCTCAGAAGTAGAAAACATTGTGGCGCAAGAAGTTGCGCGGGCACAGGGCAAGCCCCTACCCCCCGATTTGCGCTGCAAGGTGCTGCAAAGCCTGGTGCTGAACCGCCTCATGCTGGCCCGCGCCGATGTAGACTCCGTGACTGTAACCGACCAGGCTGTAAACTCTGAGCTGGACCGCCGCATGGCGTACTTTGTGCAGCAGATAGGCTCGGAAAAGAAACTGGAAGAGCTGTATAACAAGCCAATACGAGCGCTCAAAGACGACCTGCGTGGCCAGGTGCACGACCAGCTGGTGCAGCAAAAAATGCAGGAGCAGATTGCTGGCAAAGTGGCCGTGACGCCCCGCGAAGTAAAAGAATATTTCGACAAAGTACCTAAGGACAGTATTCCTTATTTTTCGACGGAAGTAGAAGTAGGCCAGATTGTTATTCCGGCCCAGGTGAACGATGCGGCCAAGCAGGCAGCCATTGCTAAGCTCAACGAGCTGCGCGCCCGCATCCTGGCCGGCGAGAAATTTGAAACCCTGGCCAAGGAGTTTTCGCAAGACCCCGGCTCGGCCGTGGAGGGCGGCTACTTGGGTTTCTTTAAGCGGGGCGAACTGGTGCCACCTTACGAGGCTGCAGCCCGCAAGCTAGAGCCCGGCCAGCTGTCGCCGGTGGTAGAGTCGCAGTTTGGCTTCCACCTTATTCAACTTATTGAGCGCAAGGGCGACTCTTATTCGACGCGCCACATTCTACTCAAGCCCGCCACGGGCACTACCGATGCTGGTGCGGCGGCCATTAAGCTTGTGCGCATCCGCAAGCAGATTCTGAGCGACAGTATTTCCTTCGCCAAAGCGGCAAAGGACTTTAGCGACGATAAAATTTCGAGTGCCAACGGAGGCTTGCTGGCCAACCGCGCCGACGGCGGCTCGCGCCTCCCTCTCGACAAGCTCGACCCGGCCATCTTCTTCACCATCGACACGATGAAGGTGGGCCACATTACGCCTCCCCTCCCCTACCGCACCGACGATGGCAAGGACGCCATGCGCATTCTCTACCTCAAGTCGAACACGCCGCCGCACCAAGCTAACCTGACTGACGATTACCAGAAGATATCGCAGGCCGCCCTGGCACAGAAAAAAAGTAAGGCGCTCGATGATTGGTATGAGAAGAACCGCAGCACTGTATACCTGGAAGTAGCACCCGAGTACGACCAGTGCAAGGTACTGACGGCCAGCACAGACCAGTAACAAGTGAAGTATAAGTATACCAGAACGTCATGCTGAGCCTGCGAAGTATCTCGCGTGGGGTAGTAATCCCGGTTACTGGGTTTGCTGCTGCACGCGAGATGCTTCGGCAAGCTTAGCATGACGTTCTTTGAATTTTATAGGTATCTAGTGTCATAACTAATGGCTCAATTCCAAAACGATAAAGAAGCCGCTGATTCTCTTACCCGCGCCTACCAGCAACTGCGTCAGGAAATCGGAAAAGTCATTGTGGGGCAAGAAGACGTAGTGCGGCTGGTGCTTACGGCGGTGTTTGCTCAAGGCCATTGCCTGCTTGTAGGCGTGCCGGGCCTAGCCAAAACGCTGCTCGTCCAGACCATTGCCGACTCGCTCGACTTGTCGTTCAACCGCATCCAGTTCACGCCCGACCTGATGCCGTCTGACATCGTGGGCTCGGAGACCCTCACGCAGCAGCGGGAATTTCAGTTTGTAAAAGGACCGATATTTTCCAACATCATTCTGGCCGACGAAATAAACCGGACGCCGCCTAAAACCCAGGCCGCCCTGCTCGAAAGCATGCAGGAATATGCCGTAACGGTGGCCGGGCAGCGCTACCCCTTGGCGCGCCCCTTCTTTGTGCTGGCTACCCAAAACCCTATTGAGCAGGAGGGCACCTACCCCCTCCCCGAGGCGCAGCTCGACCGCTTCATGTTTAATATTGAGCTGGGCTACCCGAGCTACCAGGAGGAGCTGAACATCGTTAAAAATACGACTTCTGACCATAAGCCAGTTGTCAGCAAAATTCTACATTCAGCTGATATTCAGGCGTATCAAGCTTTGGTGCGCCGCGTGCCCGTTGCTGACAATGTGGTAGAATACGCTGTGAGCCTTGTGCACAAAACGCGGCCTGCTGGCGAGCGCGCCGCGCCACGGGCCAAGCAGTTGCTAGAGTGGGGTGCTGGGCCCCGCGCCAGCCAATACCTTATCGTGGCCGCCAAATGCAACGCCCTGCTCACCGGCAAATACTCGCCCGACATTGAGGATGTGCGCGCGGTAGCTTTGCCCATTCTGCGCCATCGCCTCGTGCGCAACTTCAAAGCCGAAGCCGAAGGCGTAAGTGTCGAACAAATTATAAAAGAACTACTTTAGTCAATCAACAACTATCATTTAACATTTAACAAGTATCATTTAACACTCAAATTAACAAAGGTTTACACGCTCAAGGTAATGAGCTAAACGACG
>CALMOO010000716.1:0-422 GCA_937871705.1 uncultured Hymenobacter sp. | reverse complement strand
ATTACCTTGAGCGTGTAAACCTTTGTTAATTTGAGTGTTAAATGATACTTGTTAGATGTTAAATGACAATATGGAAGCCCAAGCCTACTACCAGCAATTCGAGCGCAACGTGCGCATTATTCTTGATGCCTTAGCCGCGGGCCTTGACCTACGCACGACGGCGCTCGAAACCAGCCTACCGCTTGAAGTTTATGTGCTGTGCGAAGTACTGAACCAGGGTGCAGGCGAGCACTTCCAGCTATCAGCTACGGGAGTAGCGCGGCTGGCTGAGTTTCAGCAGCAGTTTATGCGCCACGAAGACCAGACACTGGCAGCCATGCAGCGCGTGCTTGCCGATAAGCAGTCAGTAATGCGCACTCCCGAAGGCGGTGTGTTTACCAAAGAGATGCTTATTCGCCGCCTGGAGTTTTTTAATGAGGCCG
>CALMOO010000715.1 GCA_937871705.1 uncultured Hymenobacter sp. | reverse complement strand
TGGTAGTGGACCGCGTGGTGAGCGAAGACGAGCTCGACGAGCTGGCCGCCATGCTGGGCAAGCCTAAGGTATCGGTTAAGAAAGAGGGTATTCTGAATAACGTGGACCTGCGCCACAAAAACGAGCCCGCCCGCCACAAGCTGCTCGACCTGGTGGGCGACCTCGCCCTGGTCGGCCGCCCGCTGAAGGGTCAGATTCTGGCCGCCCGCCCCGGCCACGCCGCCAACGTGGCCTTTGCCAAGCGCATCAAAAAGAAGATGCTCGAAGGCAATACCAGCTCCGTACCCATGTACGACCCCGCCCGCGAGCCGGTGATGGACATCAACCGCATTATGCAGGTGCTACCCCATCGGTTTCCGTTTTTGCTGCTCGACAAGGTTATTCACCTCGATTCGCAGATGGTGACGGCCGTGAAGAATGTGACTATGAACGAGCCGTTTTTCCAGGGTCACTTTCCGGGCAACCCCGTGATGCCCGGCGTGTTGCAAGTGGAAGCCATGGCCCAGACGGGTGGCATTCTGGTGATGAATACCGTGCCCGACCCTGAAAACTATTGGCAGTACTTCTTAGGCATTGAAAACTGCCGCTTTCGCAAGAAAGTATTGCCCGGCGACACCGTTATCTTCCATTGCCAGCTTACGGCTCCCATCAAGCGCGGCATTGCCAAGATGAAAGGCCAGGCTTTCGTGAATGGGAAAGTGGTGATGGATGCGGAAATGAGCGCTGCCATCGTTCGCAAAGACAATGTTTAATTATGAATCATGAGTTGTGAGTTATGAGTTGGCAATTCGTGCAGACACCTGCCCCAACCATCGTCGCATAATTCATAACTCATAATTCATAACTGATAATTAAAAAATGATTTCCCCTCTTGCCCATATTCACCCTGCTGCCCGGCTTGCGTCGGGAGTTACTGTCGAGCCGTTCACCACAATTGCGGGCGATGTAGAAATAGGTGAGAACACTTGGGTAGGGCCTAACGTGACCATCATGGATGGCGCGCGCATTGGGGCAAATTGCCAAGTATTTCCGGGCGCGGTTATTTCGGCCATTCCGCAAGACTTGAAGTTTGCCGGCGAAGTCACTACCGCGCATATCGGCGACTACACTGTGCTGCGCGAATGCGTGACCGTGAACCGCGGCACTATTGAGCGAGGCCGCACCGTGGTGGGCAGCCACTGCCTGCTGCAAGCCTACGTGCACATTGCCCACGACTGCCTGGTGGGCAGCCACTGCGTGATTTCGAATGCCACCCAGATGGCGGGGCACGTGCAGGTCGGCGATTGGGCCATTATCGGGGGCACTTCGGCCATTCATCAATTCACAAATATTGGCGCGCACGCCTTCATCGCAGGCGGCTCGTTGGTGCGCACCGACGTGCCGCCCTTCGTGAAAGCGGCGCGCGAGCCGCTTTCCTACGCCGGCGTCAACTCGGTGGGTTTGAGCCGCCGGGGCTTTTCGGAAGGGCAAGTGCACCAGATACATGAGCTCTACCGCATTCTGTACCTGAGCGGCAGCAGCCAGCAGGAAGCGCTAAGCCGCATGGAAACCGAGTTTGTGCCCTCGGCCGACCGCGACTTGATTATCAATTTTGTGCGCAATGCGACGCGCGGCATCATCAAAGGCCCGAGCCGCCGCCGGGGCGAAGAAAGTGCGGATTGAAGCGCAGGGACTAGGCCGGCGCTACGGTCGGCAATGGATTTTCAAACAGCTTAGCCACGACTTCCGGCCGGGCACGGCTACGGCCGTGCTTGGCCCCAACGGCGCGGGCAAAAGCACGCTGCTCAGCATATTAGCGGGCCAGCTGCTCCCTACCGAGGGCCAAGTGAGCTACGAGCTAGGCGGCCGGCCGCTGCCCATGGCCGACGTGCCGCGCCAGCTCGCCTACTGCGCGCCCTACCTAGAGCTACCCGAAGACTTTACGCTGCTGGAGTTGCTGGCTTTTCACACCCGGCTCAAGCCGCTACGGCCGGGCCTGACGGCGGCCGCGCTGGTCGATATTATGTATTTGCAAAAGGCGCGGCACCAGCCGGTGCGCGAGTTTTCGTCGGGTATGAAGCAGCGCCTCAAGCTGGGGCTGGCCTTGTACGCGGCGGCGCCGCTGCTGCTGCTCGACGAGCCTACTACCAACCTCGACGCCACCGGCGCCGCTTGGTACCAGGAGCACGTGGCGCGCGTGCGCGATGCGGACCGGCTAGTTATCGTTTCCTCGAATGTGCCGGCCGAATATGCCTTTTGCGAAGCGCAGGTGCGCATTACGGACTTTCAGCGAAGCACGGGGGGGTAGGGCCGGCGGTACGCATTGCTGCTTACTTTTGAATAAATTAGCTATCTGC
>CALMOO010000714.1:8642-11777 GCA_937871705.1 uncultured Hymenobacter sp. | reverse complement strand
GCTTCCCAGCGCATGGCGCTGCCGTTGGCGGTGGCTTCCTTGGCGTCGGGCACGAGGGTCAGCTCGAAGTCGTCGGGTACTTGCAGGCCGCTAGCAAATTCGAGCACCCGCTGCGCCAAGCGCTTGATGGTCGTGAGGTTAGCATTCAAGTCGAGCAAGCGCAAGTACGTGCTGCCCTTGCCGCTAAAGCTGACGTGGCGCGGCAGCTGCTTCAGGCCCTTGGCCCGGCACACCTGCCCAATGTGGTACAGAATGGCCGAGTAGTGCAGCAGCAGCAGCACACGCATGTGTTTGGCCTCGCGAATATGCTGGCTGAAGTGCAGTTGCTCGTCGAAGTTGAACAGCAAGCTCACTAAGTCGGCCGAGCCCACGCGGGGATTTTTCAAGGCTGAGATAAACACGTTGCGTGCCTCGCTGGCCTCGCGGCTCACGGGGGCGTTGGCGGTGCGGCCCACGTAGTAGTAGAGCAGGCCGTTGTGCTGGCGCTGGGCATCGACGCTGGACGTGCCGTTGTCACCCCATAGCACGTCACCCGCAAAGCGGAAGGAGAACGTGGCCGCCGGCTGCAAGCCTTCGAGCAGCAGCACGTCGGTGGTGCCGCCGCCGATGTCGATGTTTACCACGTTGTCTTGCATGGTCGGCACGATGCGGCCGATTTTGCGCAGGTACAGGTAGGGTGCCAACGACTCGGGGATTTTGTCGAGCTGCTGGTCGCTGGGCGACCGGCCAAAAACCGATAGGTATTCCTGCTGCCACACCTGCTCAAAGAAGCTTTGGTCGGCCGCATTCATACTCACCGGGTATGACCATACGAGGCGCACCTTGCTCAAGTCGCCGTTATTCAAGGCAGCTTTATGCTTGAGCAACCGCAGCAACTCACGGAAGAAAATGCGTACCCGACGCTTACCAGCGCCTACCGTATCAGCCTCGGTATTCCACTTCAAATTGGTTTGGTACACGCCATCCTCCGGCTGCGAATACAAACTGGCATCGTGGTTGAGGTAGAAGCCAATGTTCACATCGCCAAATAGAATCGGGTCGCCCTCAGCTGCAAAGCGCGGCGTTTCGCACGTCGCGGTGCGAATGGGGAACGCCACCTCGGCGCCCGGCACCCCGATGAAGGAGGGCACAAACTCGCGGTTTTGGGTGAGCGCGGCCGTGTACATGGTGCCCAGGCTGGGCACGCCGTAGCGCTGCGGCAGGGGGTAGTCGCCGGTGGGTAGAGGCTTGCTCAGTAGCACCACTTGCATCTCGCGCTCGTCGCCGATGCGCAGCGCCTGGGCCACGGCGCCGTCGGCAGCCACAGCCACGTGCGTATTCGTGGTGCCAAAGTCCACGGCAAACGTGTACTGGCTCGTGCCGCCCACGTCGGTGCGGAAGCGTGGTGCCAATAGGCCAGTCGCAAAGGCGGCGTATTGGCTAGCCAGCGGCACCGCTACTTCGAGCAGGTCGAAGTGCGTGCCGC
Organism: uncultured Hymenobacter sp.; assembly: GCA_937871705.1. Taxonomy (GTDB): domain Bacteria; phylum Bacteroidota; class Bacteroidia; order Cytophagales; family Hymenobacteraceae; genus Hymenobacter. The sequence continues at coordinate 10,312 of CALMOO010000714.1, read as the reverse complement.
GCACCTCGTAGTACGTACTGGCCGGGGCGCGTGGGCTGCGCGGCTGTCGGGGCCGCGCCACCACGCCGCGCAAGCTCCCCGGCGCAGCTGGGCCTAGCTCTTGCAAGCCAGTGCCTTGGTAGGTCAGAAACCGGAGTTGTGCTAGGCTGGCACCTTCGCCCGCATCGGCGAGCATCACCGAGTAGGCGTTGTTGTAGGCCTCGTTAGGCGCCAAGAATTTATAAAACGGAAATACGCCGATGTTGAGCCGGGCGCTGAGTCGGCCACCACCGTACGGCCGGTCGGCCCCGGTGCTGGGGGTAGCGGGCACCGGCTGGTCGGCCGACGCGCCGGGCGCGGGCAGGGTATAACGGCGCTCGTATACCATCGAGCGCTGGCCCGATACCGGAATGGTCAATTGTACCTGTACGTGGTTCGAGAACACCGTCAGGCGCAGGTAGCGGTCGAGGTCTTCGGGCTGGAAATAGTCGAAGTACGCCCGCTTCAGCGGCAGCAGGTAGCGGAAGGGCCGGTTGTCGAGCGTCTGCCCCGGCTCGGCCTGCACCTGCCCAAAGAAGTAGCGCTCAGTGTTCACCGCAAACGGCACCTCCACCAACACGTCTTCCAGAAAGTCGTTGACCGTCAGATAAGGATATAATTCGCCGAGGCCAGGCAGCTCGCGGGTTTCGAGCTTTTCTTGGCCGGCCGGCACTTGGTAGCCCACCACAGCCGTGTCGTCGCCGGGCGTGCCGCCGAAGTAGTTCGAACCCTTCAAGTCGAGGCCTGGCCGCAGCACTAGGGGTAGGCGCGAGTGCGCACTTTTCAGCGTGGGGTTAGGCTCAATAAACCAATCGCTGCTGATGGCCTGCTGCGTGTGGGCCAGCCGCCGCAGCGGCACATCGCGCACCTGCACCACGTTGCCTTGCTCGTCAATCAGCTCTTGGTATGGCGCGCGGAAAGCATCAGCCGTCAGCCCTTGCTGGTCGAGCAAGTTGACGCGATGCTGGTCCACGGCCCGCAAATATTTGTAGATGCTGCCCGCAAAGTTGACGTCGCGCAAAGACCTCTCGGTCGTAAACAGCCCGTAGATGTAGTCCTGGAAAGGCGCTGGCCGTGCCGTCAGCGGCACAGCGCGGTTATCAAAGTACTGACCGTCGCCATTCTTGCGGGCTACCGGCAGCGCCTGTAGCGCCGGGTGCGCAAACACTATCGTGAACGGCGAAGTCGCCCCCAGCAAGCGGCGGTCGGAGCCATTCTTGTGCTCCGCAAAAATCATAAACAAGCTCCCTACCCCCTGAAAATGCGGGTCGTCGGCCAGGTACAAGTCCAGCGTATCGCCGAGCAGCTTGGTGCGCGGGTTGCTCTTAAGGGCGGCCAGTTGCTCGTTGCGCTTCCACGGCACGAAGCGCAAGCGGTAGATATCGGTGTCTTTGGCGTAGAAAATAAACTCCAGCAAGTCCCAGCACTGGCTCACCAGCCGGTGGTACATCGAGTTGGCGCCGGGGTTGGCCGCCGCAAACTCAAACGCCGCCGCCAGCAAGTGCAGCTGCCCAAAGGGGGTAGGGATGGCCGTAGCCGTACGCTTGGCATTGCCCCCGGCCGGGTCGGTAATCTGGTCAATCACGGAGCCTTCCAGGCGATGCGATTCTTGCCAGCCGCGCAGCTGCTCGTTGCCGCCGGAGTGCAGGCGA
>CALMOO010000714.1:6688-8632 GCA_937871705.1 uncultured Hymenobacter sp. | reverse complement strand
GATAATTAAAAATTTATTTCAAACTTTCTTTGTGCAGCCCCACCCCCTACCCCTCCCCTGCGGGGGAGGGGAGCCTGACGCAAGCAAACGTCAGAAAACGATTAGCTCCCCTCCCCCGCAGGGGAGGGGCCGGGGGTGGGGCTGCTTCTAAAACCCCGGCACCTTCTCTGTCACGACATCCCGCAGCACGTCGCTGAAGGCCTGAATGAACGCTGTCGGTCCCTCGGTACCTGTTATGGCAGAAGGCAGCGCCTTATCCAGTTTCACGCGCACAAAATCGCGGGTAATGCCTTTGTTGAAGAAGCCGGTCTCGGTGAACTGGCCGTTCACCACCTTGTTCAGGTCTTCGGTGGCGGGTAGGGCAAAGGGCATAAACTGCCGCTCGTTGGAGCTCAACTCGCGCAGCCAAGTTTCGAAGCCAAACTGCGGGTCTTGCAGAAAGCGCTGAAGGTCAAGGTAAAAATTCTCCTCGCGCCAGGCGCGGCGCAGCTGCAAGTGGTTGGCGTAGGTGGCCTGCTCGGTTTCGGGGAGGTGGTGGCGGCACCACAGCGCCAGCATTTGCAGGCGCGTGAGGTCGGGCCCCACAAGGCGCCGGCTTTGGGCCGGGTCGAGGGCTTTGAAATCGACTTGGCGCACGTCCTCTTCCAGACCGTACTCGTAGTGCAGCGGCTGGTTGTTTTGTAGATAATCTGTGTCTTGGCGCATGAAATCCAGCACCGACAACGCACCCACCAGCTCGATGAAGTGGGCGTTGTTCTGCTGGGCACTACCCCCCTCGTGGTTGGCCAGCTGCCCCGTGCTTTGGTCGCCGAGGTAGTACAGGGCGTTCAGCTTTTGCAGGTTTTTTTGGTAGTACGCCAGGGCCGCCTTCGTCTTGGTAATGAAGGCGTTGGAGTCGATGGCGCTGCCGTCGTCGGCTAGCAAGTTAAAATAGGGCAGCACGCTGAGCGCGCCCATCGGCGCGTGGTTCAGCAGCTCGGCGCGGGGTAGGGCCGTGCGCGGGTTGCGCAGGTTCTTGAGCAGCAGCGGGAACCCTGCCGCACCCGTGCCCCCAAAGATGGAGCTGATGAAAAACACCCGGTCGCCCTCCGCAAAGCTGTTGGCAAAAAACTCCATTTCGGGCGAGCTTACCAGCTGGTTCAGCACCACGCTGCCCACGTTGGGGCTGCCCTTGAAGCCCACCGTGAGCTTGCTCTGCAAGTTGGCCGGCGTGAAAAGCAAATCGACTAGCAAACGGCTTTCCACCGGCATGTCGTCATAATGTAGGAAGTCGCGGTAGCTCTCGTCCATGCCCCCGAAGTTGTACACGAACGTTTCCTTCACCCGCGCATCGCGGGGCTGATTTTCGCTGGCTGCCATGCTGGCCAGCGTTTGAATTTCAGTCTGAAAAAAATCGCCCTCTCCAGGCGCTAAGCGCAGTTGCTTGCGCAGGCGCTCGTAGGTTTTGAGCAGTTCCACGGTGCGAGCCATGTCGCCGTTCTGCGCATCGGGGTCGATGATGATGGGAACCACTTTATCGCAGTTCGCAACCGGCACACCCGCCGCGAGTAGCATAGTGAGCGAGCGAATCACCCGCGAGCCTGTGCCGCCGATGCCGAAGATATATAGTTTAGCCACAGCCGTTAAGGAATTAATATTGAGTAATGAACAAGGAGCAAACTGCCCGTCTGTCATGCCTGCCTGGGGTCTCCATAGGAAGTATCTTGCTCGCGCCGTTGCTAAAACTTGGGGTGAGTGCCCACCCGAGATGCTTCCTAGCGGGACGCCAGATAGGCATGGCAAATGGCGTTAGGCGTCTTCGGCACTTAGTTTGGCCAGCGCACTGGGGTAGTCCGGGCGCTTACCGATAAGCTTTTTACCACAAAAGACAGCAGAATGAAAAACAGGCCCGCTACCAGCGCATTCGTGGCCGTGAAGCCCCAGAGATAGCGCTTGAGGGTGGCT
>CALMOO010000714.1:0-6678 GCA_937871705.1 uncultured Hymenobacter sp. | reverse complement strand
ACGGCCAGCTGCTGGCCGGTGCTGGCCAGCTGCGCATTGATGTCGGCGGCCGCCTTTTGCCAGGCAATGGTGGCACCCAGCACAGCCGAAAGCAGCAATACCACGGCCCAGTGGCTGGTCTTGAAGTAGGGGGTAGTCAGTACCCGGTTCAGCACCACGTAAAATAGCAGCGCCAAGCCAAGGGCCAGAAATAATGTATACAGCCCCACGCCTGGGAAAACGCTTTGCCGGTACACCGGAATGAGGCTGGCCGGGTCGGGGTTGCCCAGTACGGCTTGGTAGAGGCTGGTGAACAGTTGTTGGAGCATAGAGACAGTGAAAGAAGGAAGAGCGAAAGAGTAGCTTACAAAAAAGCGGCCAAGCGCGGCGTTAATCGGGTTTTACCAGCAGCGGCGCATCGAATACCGGGGCGCTAGCCGAGGGTTGACCCGCAAAAAAATCTGTTACACCTTGCAGCACTGCATTGAGCAAAAAGGTCTTAGGTCCTTGCTGGGCAATGTGGCTGTCGTCAGTGGTCGAATAAGCCGTTATCCACTCCGGCGTGGCGGGCGCCAGACGCAAATGCAGCGTCTGGCTATTCGGCAGCCGCGTCAGCTGAATTTGCGCAAAATGCGAATACGCCTTGCCCGCCGCCGGCACAGCCGGCCCGGAGCCCGCCGCCCAAGTCTTGAGCAGTTTCGCATCGGTATTAGCCGGGTCGAGCTGAAGCTGCGGCGCTCGGAAGCCTGCCTGCGCGGGCTGGGGTAACTTTTTCAAATCGAAGCCTACCACAAACTGCACTAGCGCCTGCGCCGAAACGGCCGTGACTTGCACGCCCGGCGGCGTGCCCCCCACTGCAAACCAGCCGCCCTGGCTTTGGTAGCCGGTCACGGCTCCGTAGGCAGGCAGGGGGTAGGCGGCATTAAAATGCACCTGCGGCTGCTTATTTAGGTTGCCCAGCACCGTTTGGTTAACCTGCGCCACCAGCGGCGCGGGGCCCAGCACCCACACGTAGTAGGGTAGCTGCTGGCCAGTCAGCGTTTGAGGCGCCGTGCGCCGGCCGGGGTAAAAACGGCCCCGAAAGGCCGAGGTATTGGCAAACACCGACACCGCCAGCTTGGCCGGGTCGGCAGTAGCTAGGGCGTCTTTGATGTCGGCGCTCACCTTGCCGCCCCACACATTCTGGGTGTTGGCGGGCGCATACACAAAGTCGGAGACAATAATGCTGACCGTGCCGAGCTGTGCCTGCTGGCGCCGCAGCACCTCACGCAGCATCGTGGTGAGGTCACTACCCTTGGCCGCGTTGTGAATGCCGCTGCTCACGGTTTGGCTCACCGTGCCATAGGAGGTAGGTAGCAGCACATTCTTATCCTGCGCAGTAGGCTCTTTTACAAAGAAATAGCTTGTGCGCACACCCCGCCCGGTCTGGCCTTCTACCCCCGACAGCAGCGCCGTTACCGTCTGCTGAAACTCGCTGCCCGCCTCGCCGGGCTTATTGATGGGCACAAAGCCATTCATGCCGCCCGACATATCTACGAATACCTGCACCTGCTGCAGGGCCGTAGCGGCTGGGGCCTTAACCGGCGTGGCAGCTGCCGTTTTAGGCGGGGTAGGCGCTTGGGTGGCCGTCTGGTTTTCGCCGGGAGCCGTGCAACCAGGAAGTACTAACAGACTAGCAGACAGCAATGCCAGCCCAGCTTTTACATAAACCGACATAGCGCGAAGGAAAATCAACGAAGGATACGGCCGCAAGATAGTGCGTGCAAGCAACGGAAATTCCGTCCGTCGCTAGCTCCACTATATGCGGCAGAATGGCCGGTTGGGTTTCGTTCGGGCTGGGTTTGGGTGAGAATAAACCAAGGCAGTAGGAAGTACAAGTAGGGCGAGTGGACGGCAAATTAACCTGCTTCTACTATATATTATTGCCCATCCTGCAGAAAGTAATCTGCACAAGTAAGCACGTCAGTCTCCCAGCCACTACGTATTCCCTACCCCAGCAATTCCTCGATATCAGCCCGCGTCAGCGACTTTATCACGGCTTCGTCGGTCGTTATCAAGTCGCTCACCAACTGTAGCTTGCGCTTTTGTAAGGCTAGGATTTTCTCCTCTACCGTGCCTTGGCTGATGAACTTGTACACGAACACCGGCCGCTGCTGCCCGATGCGGTGGGCGCGGTCGATGGCCTGGGCTTCCACCGCGGGGTTCCACCACGGGTCCAGAATAAACACGTAATCGGCGGCCGTGAGATTGAGCCCTACCCCCCCCGCTTTGAGGCTAATGAGGAAGATTTGCAGGTCCTGGTCGCTCTGGAAGCGTTCTACTTCGCCCTGACGGTCGCGAGTGTGGCCGTCGAGGTAAGCATAGGAGAGTTGGCGCTCGTCGAGGCCATTGCGTACTAGCGTTAGGTGCTGCACAAACTGACTAAAAACCAGCACTTTGTGACCTTCCGATACCACGCTCCGAATCATGCGCAGTACCTCGCGCATCTTGCCCGATTCGCCTTCGTAGGTATTATCAGCTAGGTGCGGGTGGTTGGCAATTTGGCGCAGGCGCGTCAGGCCTTGCAATAGCAGCAACTGGGTGCCGCCGGCAGGGGTAGGGGCATGACCTTCCAGCGTTTCTAGAATCTTGTTTCGGTAGAAGCTCTTGGTTTCTTCGTAAAACTGCGACTGCTCCTCGGTAAGCGGGCAGTAGCTGAGGTGCTCGGTTTTGGCGGGTAGCTCGCTGGCTACCTGCGCCTTGTGCCGGCGCAATACGAAGGGCTTGATAAGTGCGTGCAGCTTGCGGGTGCGGCTCTCGTCCTGGTTTTTTTCAATGGGCTTCACAAACTCCTTCCGGAAAAATGCTTGTGTGCCCAGCAAGCCAGGGTTGATAAACGACATCTGCGACCACAAGTCCATAGTCGAGTTCTCGACCGGCGTGCCCGTCAGAATGAGGCGGTGCCGCGCCCGTAGCCGCCGCACGGCCTGCGCTGTGGTCGAGCTTGGGTTTTTGATGGCCTGCGACTCATCCAGAATCACGTAGTCGAACTGGTAGCTAGCTAGCAGCTCGGTGTCGAGGCGCACGATACCGTAGCTGGTCAGCACCACATCGTAGTCCGAAAACTGGTTTACGTTTTTGTCACGGTAGGTGCCGGTATAAGCTAGCAGCCGCAGGCTAGGCGTAAACTTGCGTGCCTCAGCTATCCAATTGTATACCAAGGAGGTAGGTAGCACTAGTAGTGAGGCCGCGCCTTTGCTGGCGCCGCTTTCTTGGCGCTCTAGCAGCATCACCAGGCTTTGCACCGACTTGCCCAGGCCCATGTCGTCGGCCAGGCAGCCGCCCAGGTGGTAGTCTTGCACAAAGCGCAGCCAGTTGTAGCCCGCCTGCTGATAGGGCCGCAGCGTGCCCTGAAAACCGAGGGGTAGGGCTCGGTCTTCCACGGCCGCAAAGTCGCGCAGCTTCTCCAAGCGGCGCGTCAGGGTAACCGTGGCTAGGTTGTCATTCTCTAAATCAGTGACCAGCGACAAGTGATGGCGCCGCAAGGCTAGCGGCTGCCCCTCCACTTCCTCCGCAAAAGCAAACAGCTCCAGGTAGTCCGTAAACCACTCCTCCGGAATGAAGGCCACCTGGCCATTGGGCAGCCGGTACTCGCGGCGATGCTGCAAAATGTAGGGCCGCAGCCGAATAAAGGGCACCGCGTACTCGCCAAACCACACCGTACCGCGCACGTCAAACCAATCGCCGCGCTCTTCAATCCCTACTTCCACCCGCACTGGGCCAATAAAGTAGTCCTGGCTCGCCGACGGTGCTCCCTGCACCTGAAAGCCCAGCTCGCCCAGCGCAGGCGCGTTGTCGTGCAGCCAGCGAAAAGCTTCGGCTTTGGGGAGGGTAGCGTGCCCGTCGGCATCGAGGGGTAGGCCGCGCTGGCGCAACTCCTCGGCGCGGTCGTTTTCTTCCTTGGCCGAGCGCAGCAGGCGCCTAAATATATAGGAATCAGCATCTTCCTCCAACTGCACGCTCATGGGGCGTGGGGGGGTAAGGGGCAGGTCGTAGGCGCCGTAGCGGAAGGTGAGCGAGAAAAACAGCGGCGCCTCGTCGGTGCCAGCGCCGGGCACTACCACGGGCTTAGGCAGTGGCACCCGGCCGCGCCGGGGCGGGCCGGGCGGGCGCACGGGCATGGCCACCTGCGCCGCTGGCACATCCGAAAACGTGAGCTGAGGCCGCGCCAGGTAGCGCTCGGTGCGAATGTCGAAGCCCCGCGCGTGCACATCAAACGATTCCATGAGCGGGGCCACGAATTTTTGGAAGTAGCTCTTCTCCACGGCCCGCGGCACCACAATAAATTTCTTGTTCAAAAACGGCAGCAGCTTGCGCCCGTCCACGTTGTGGCGAAAGCAGTACAGCACGTCGTCGAGCAAGAGCCAGGCAGGCTGCTGGCACACTAGTACCGCATTTTTAAACTGAAAATCAAGCTTTTGATTCTCGTGCTGAATAGTGGGGAAATAGTGCGTGCTCTCCTCGTTGCGCCGAAAGTGAAAGAGCACCGAGGCAGGATTTTTGGCCAGCGTCATCTCGCGCCAGGTGGGCTCACCGTCGCGGCCCATAATGAACACTTGCTTGCCTTGCAGGCCCGACAGCAGCCGCGCCAGCCGCGTTTGCATGTAGCGCGCAATAGCCTCCTGCATGGGCTTGTCGCCCTTTTCAGGATGGTAGATTTTCAAGAAAAACTCCGCTGTCGTGATTTTGCGGGGCCAGAATTCCTTTATCACCGCTTCTTGCTGAAGCTGGTCGCACAAGGCAATCAGCTCATAGTCATCGGGCTCTAAGCCACCCGCAAACTCAGGGGCATTTTTAACCGAAACCGTTTGGTGCTGCAGCGTGAGTTGCCCACGCGGCCCAAGCTGCACGACGTGTGCCGTAAACAGGTGGCCCAGATACTCGTGCGCAAACAGCGAGTAAACGAGTTGAAAGGGTAGCGCGGTAGAAACATTCATTAGCTGAACACGAGAGCGCGCAAGTTATGCTCCAAAGCTATAAATGTGCATCTGTTCAGTTTACTCTATTAATCCTATTTAGTTCGGGTAGCCTGCTATATAAAGCGGCATTACAGATTGGCTTTCACGTCCATGCGGCCCGCGTTTAGTGCTGGGCGGATAGAAACTGCCAACGTTATAGCAATGATGGCCAAGCAGATAAAGAAGATATCCGATGCTTGCATCTTCACGGGGTAGGAGTCCACAATGCTCGTAGCCATGCCCATGCTCACGAGATGAAACGTTTGCTGCACCCAGCAGATAGTGACCCCCAAAATAAGCCCTGACAGCGCGCCAACTAGTGCCACAATGGCCCCGACCAGCAAAAACGACCGCCGCACAATTTGCTCGGTGGCGCCCATCGCCAGCAGCACAGCAATGTCTTTGCGCTTGTCGATGACCAGCATCGAGAGCGAGAAAAAGATGTTGAGCGAGGCAATGAGCAGAATAAAAGCGAACGTGATAAAAACGAACAGCTTTTCAATTTTAATCGCCTTAAGTAAGCTAACGTGCTGTTCATCTGAGTCTTGCACCACAAATCCCGCTCCCAGGCGCTCACGCAGCTCGTCCTTCACATCCTCGAGCGCAAAGCTGCCGCCTACCCGCACGTAGAGCGCGGTGCGGCGGTTGCCATAGTTCAGCAGGCGTTGCGCAAAGGTCAGGGGCACAAAGAGATAGCTGTCGTCGAGGTGCTGCTCGATGTGAAAGATGCCGCCCGCCAGAATAGTTTCTTCGTTAAATGCCTCATCGGGGTTAATAGACAGCATCTTGCGGCCCGGCACTTGGCGCGGGTACAGCAGGTGCAAGGGCGACAGGCGATTGTCGAGCGTAATGCTTAGTTCGCGCTGCACGCCCTCGCCCACTAAGGCATATTCTAGGTCGCCCCGGCTCAGGCGGTGGTCGCCGGCCACCAAGCTAGAGTCGATGGGGCTTTGGCCAAAATAATTTTCGGATAATCCTCTCATCTTCACCACCATTTGCCGGTCGTGGTATTGCAGCAGGGCGTTGTCCTCAATCACTTCGGTGAGCAGGGCCACGCCTGGCGTGCGCTCCACCTTGGCCAGGAGCGTCGGTGTCATCTCGAACGACTTGCCCTGCACGGCGGTGATAGACAGGTTGGGGTCTGACTTGCCGTAGAGTGAGCGTACCAAATCCTCCAGCCCGTTGAACACCGACAGCACCACGATGAGGGCCATAGTGCCCACCGCTACCCCCACCATCGAGATGTTAGAGATGATAGTGATGATGTTACGCTTTTTCTTAGACAGAAAATAGCGCTTGGCGATAAGCAGAGGTACGTTCACGAAGCCACGGGTAAGCACGAATTGTAGAGGACCACGGATGAGCGCGGATTTTATAGAAGGTTGGGAATTATAAAGTTACGTTAATGACTTTAGCGGCAAAACCCAACAGTTTATTCATACACTACCAACTTTCAAACGTTTCGCAACTGTAAAGCCGGGGCCAGTTTGAGAGCTTACTTCCAGGCTTTTACGATGAGGCCAGTGCCGGAGTCGTGGATGGTGCGGGCATCGTACCAGTTGAGCAGCATGCAAAAGGGGAAAACCACCGCGTAGTAAAAGGGCAGCAGCACAAAAAACCAGCGCGACTTGCCCAGCAGCAAAATGGGATATTTCATGCTGAGGCGCCACGACACCTGCCCCGGCTCGCCATAGCTGTAGCG
>CALMOO010000713.1:10964-11422 GCA_937871705.1 uncultured Hymenobacter sp. | reverse complement strand
TTTTTACACACTGGATTTTAGCTCAACCTATTCGCTGGGCGTACAGCTTGCTAATCTGGACAGTGGCGCTCGCCTGTGGGCTGCCCGCCGCTGCCTGGGCCCAATGCAGCTGCACCACTACGATAGCAGCAACCGAAAACGCCACGCCGGCAGCCAATACAACCGTGTGCATCGCCGTGGGCACCACCTACACGGGTACGCTCACGATTAGCAACGACAATGTAACGGTTTGCAACAGTGGCTCGCTGGCCGGTGCTGTGCTGGTAACGGGCCAGGGCACGACCATCCGCAACAATAATGGCGCGACCATTGCCACCGACAACATTAAGCTGAATGCCGTGACTACCCTCATTAATGGCAGCAGCGGGGGCGGGCCGGTGGCCAGCTGGAGCGGCTACCTGAGCCCAGTTAGCGTCACCGCGCCACCAGCCATCATCAACTACGGAAATCTGAATGTG
>CALMOO010000713.1:4145-10954 GCA_937871705.1 uncultured Hymenobacter sp. | reverse complement strand
CCAACCACAGTGGCGGCGTAGTAGATTTTAATACGCTCATCAGCAGCTCGGCACCGCTCACCGTTGTCAACGAGGGCACTTGGAATTCGCAGTTTACGACGGCCAATAACCTGACCGTAATGAACAGCGGCACCTGGAACGGTTTTTTGGGAGCAATCGGGCCCGTGGCCATCACCAACACCGGCACCTGGAACTCGCAGGTGCAAGGCTTGCAGCCGAGCGCGGCAATCACGATTACGCAGAATGGTGGCGCCTGGAACAATGGCGACATGGGTAACAAGGGCTCGTTGGCCGTCATCAATAATGCTACTTGGACAAAGGGTTTTGCTTTTCCACAAGGCGGCCCTAACTCGTTCACGACCGCGGCCGGCGCTGTTAGCAGCTTCGACGACTACCTGGCGCTAAACGGGACGGTGACGCTGGTGAATAATGGCACCATGAACCTCGACCATAATATGTCGGCGCTCAGTACTAGCTCCAGCCTGTTTAATGCCGCGGGCGCCAGCTTTCGGCTAACGGGGGATATAAATACGGGAGGATTTACTAATAATGGAACGGTGGTGAATAACGGCGCCATCGCCGTGGTGGGCAATTTCACCAACAATGGCACCATAACCGGCCCGCCGGCCCTACCGGCGGGCACTATCACGGCCACCAGCTACACCGTCAACGCGGGCAACTTCGGGGCCGATGGCAGCTACCTTAGCTTCTGCGATGCCACGCCGCCTATCCTGGCCAGCAACGGCTTCGACGCGCTGGGCAATCTGCTAAGCGGCGTGTTGGGAATAGTGGGCAGCAATGTGGTTTTTTGCAACCAGCCGCTGCCCGTTACGCTCATCAGCTTCACGGCGCAACTGCGCCAGGGGCAGGTGCTAGCGCAGTGGGCCACGGCTTCGGAGGTTAATAACCAGGAGTTTGTGGTGGAGCGCAGCGCCGATGGCACTCGCTTCGGGACGGTGCAGGTAGTGGCCGGCCACGGCACCACAACCAAGTCTTCGGCCTACACCGCCCTCGACGCCGAGCCGCTGCCGGGCCTGAGCTACTACCGCCTGCGCCAAGTGGATGTGGGCGGCGCCAGCACGTTTTCGCCCGTCGTGAGCGTCCGCAACGAGGCAGTTGCAGCCCTACCCCTGTTTTATCCCAATCCGACCACCGGCGGCCTCAGCCTCGACCTTAGCGCCCAGCCCGTGGGCGCCTACGAGGTGCGCGTGCTCGATGTGCTGGGCCAGCTGGTGCTGCGCCAAACCCTAGCCGCCGGCCAGCGGCAAACCGTGGCGCTAACCCAGCTGCCCACCGGCACCTACCTGCTGCACCTGAGCAGCCCCGCCCAAGGCCACACAGTGCAGCGCATTGTGAAGCAGTAAGTTGAGGGCGCCTACCCCACCCGAAATGGATGGGCGCCCCGCGCCAGCCGCTCGGCTAACTCTACGGCGTAGCGGGCGCGAGTCTCGGCGAGCTTGGCAGCGGCCACCTTGCGGGCCATAGCCCGGCGCGCGGCCCCGCTTTGCTTCTGAAAGGAAGCTTCGGCCTCGGGCCAGGCGGCTAGCGCTTCGGCCAGCTCGGCGGGGAGGTCGACGTGGTCGGGGTCCGGGTCGGGCGTCAGGCTGACGTCTACCTCCTGGCCAATGGCCAACTGCAAGCGCTGGCACAACTCTTTGCGCAGCATGAGGTAGCGCCCGCCGCCTTCCTGCGGCAGCAGGCCCAGCCGCTCGGGGTGCCCGTTGAAGGTGGCAATGACGCGCTTGGTGGCTTTACCACCCAGAGCCTGCCACACGGCATCGGGCACCCCGATTATTTGCGTCGGCATAAAGCTGGGGCCACCCGCTTCCAGCACAGCCCGGAACGAAATCGAAACAACAGGCATGGTACTTACTTTTTTTCGTGCGCAAGTAATGCGGCTTCCTGTGCCATCTGCTTAGCATATGCCAAGCTCACCGCCTGGTACGGCATACCCATGTTGGCCGAGCTTGCTTCCAAGGTATTGCAAAATCCAGCTCGGCGACGACGCTCGTTGGCGTGGGCCGGGTCTTGCACGGGCCAAATAAAACTAACAGTTTCAGGCTGGCCGGTGCGCTTAAGTACTGGCATTCTGTCCAGCTCGCGCTTTAGCGGGAGGTTGAGCTTAATTTGAGTAAGGGCCGGCGTAGTGAGCAGCATTAGGTTTAGCCAGAAGATGACTTTCATCTGGTAAGTATAAAAAGCAGCGGGATTCTAACTTAGCAATAACTCCAGTAAATACTTCTGAATCTCTCATATAACACCGGGCTTACAGCGCTTTTAGTAAGCCTTGTGCCGGGTAGCTTCCGGCTTGTGCCAGTGCTGGGTGCCGTCCTCGTCCAGCAAGTTAGCGTGCATGCGCTCGCCCCGCTCGTGGGTGAGCATGGTGAGGCCTGGGCTCCAGCTCACTTCCAGGTTAGGCTCGTGCAGGGCCTCAAACTTGGCCCACCAACGGGCGGGGGGGTGGCAGTCGGGGCGGTAAGTGTTGGCCGTTTCGGCTACCACTACCTGCTGGCCTGGGAAGAGGCGGCGGGCGGCGGCCAGCATACCAGGGATGTCATTCTCGAAGTAAATATTTAGCCCCACAATATCGAGCAGCCCCGCGTGGCCGCGCTGCCAGCTGTGGCAGTCGTTTTGCGCGGCTACTTCGTCGGGTTGCCCCAGAATGGTTGCAAACGGCCGCGCCTGGTCGGGGTAGGGGATATCGCCCCAGCCCCAGGGCTCGCTCATGGCCGTGCGGCAAGTCGGGTCGCCGGCCTTGAGGCCGTGGGCAATGGCAATGGTAATAGCACTGGTCTGGCGGTACACCTGCCACCAGCTGCGGCCCCCGAAAGGCCACTGGCGGCACTGCGGAGCCGCAATCCAGTCGGTCCAGATGCCCAGCTCGACGCCCAGGTTGTAGCTGCGAAAAGCGCCCCGGTAGCGACGCGCAATCTGGTAAGCCTGCTCGTACATAACCTCGGCGGCGCCCTCACCCCAGAACATGGTCTCGTCTATCCATTCGGGCAAGCCGTAGTGGTTCAGGGCCAACTCAATCTGCCCCTGGCTGGTGGCTTGCAGCCGGTCGAGCCAGCGGTAGTCGGGGCGCCGGCCGGCCTCGTCCCAGAGCACTGTGTCGCGAAAGCGCCGCAGGCCCATCTGCCGGGCACGGAGGTAGTGAAATTCCAGCTGCTCTACGTGGCCCGTAGCGCGGGTATTAGAAAAATGAAGGGGTAGGCCCCCGTCGCCTACTCCCCGCACCACACTCCCATCAAAGCACATCCCATATAGCATAAGACTGCTGTTAACGTAGAGTTTAACTTGAAGTTCGGGCGGTAGCCAGCTGCCGCGCCCGGGCTACACGCGCACCTGCCCAGTGCCGCGCACCAGCCACTTGTAGCTGGTCAGCTCCTCCAGGCCCATGGGGCCGCGGGCGTGCAGCTTCTGGGTACTGATGCCGATTTCGGCGCCTAGTCCAAAGTGCGCGCCATCGGTGAATGCAGTGGACGCGTTGGCGTATACCGCCGCGGCATCCACGACTTGCAAAAACGTCTCGATGTGCGCCGCATCTTCCGACACAATGGCTTCGCTATGGCGCGAGCCGTGCCGGGCAATGTGGGCCAGGGCCGCGTCGAGGTTGGGCACGGTTTTCACGGCCATTTTGTAATCCAAAAACTCGGTGCCGAAATGCTCCTCCGTGGCTTCTGCCAGCAATTCGGGGGGGTAGGCGCCCGCCAGCGCCGCATGCGCAGGCGCATCGGCAAACACCTGCACCTGGGCCGCCACCAGCGGCGCGAGCAGGGCGGGCAGGTCGCGGAGACGCTGCTCGTTAATGAGCAGGCAATCAAGCGAGTTACACACGCTCACGCGCCGGGTTTTGGCATTGGCCACAATGGCGCTGCCGTGGGCCAGGTCGCCAGTCTCGTCGAAGTAAGTGTGCACCACGCCCGCCCCGGTTTCGATAACCGGCACCCGCGCGTGCTGCCGCACGTAGTTGATAAGGCTCTGGCTGCCACGCGGAATTACAACATCGACGTAGCCCACCGCCAGGAGCAGGGCTTCGGTGGCGGCGCGGTCGGGGGGTAGGAGTGTGGCAGCGGCCAGCGGCAGGCCGTGGCGGGACAGCACCGGCCCGGCCACTTCGATAAGCGCTGCGTTGGAAGCCGCCGCATCGGAGCCGCCTTTCAGCAGGCAGGAATTACCCGTTTTCAGGCAAATCGATAGGCTGTCGATAGTCACATTGGGCCGGGCTTCGTAGATGATGCCGACCACGCCAAGCGGCACGCGCACCTTGCTCAGCCGCAAGCCGTTGGCTAGCTCATTCTGGCTGAGCACTGCGCCAACGGGGGAGGGGAGGGCGGCTACATTGCGCAAATCCTGGGCGATGCCTTGCAGGCGCTCGGGCGTGAGGCGCAGCCGGTCGTAGCGCGGGTCGGTGGCAAGCATCCGGGCCAGGTCCTTGGCGTTTTCGGCCAGCAGAAAGTCGGTGTGGGCTACCAGCGCTTCAGCGATATCGCGCAGCGCGGCGTCGATGGTGGCCGCGGCTACGGTGGCTAGGGCGCGGCTAGCTTGCCGGGCAGCTTCAAATAAGGCGGAATAGTCTGACATAGTACAGGCCTAGTTATCAGCAGTTAAAAATAGGTAGTCGTAATGCACCAGCGGGCGCTGGCCATGCTGGCCTAGGCGCTCGCGGGCTTTGTCGGCGCCGTACTCAGCCAGGCCTAGGCCCAGCGCGTGGCCGGCCTCGTCTACCAGGCGCACGAGGTCGCCCTTCTCAAACTCGCCCTCGATTTTTACTACCCCCACCGGCAGCAGACTGCTAGCCTTGCCGGGTGCCAGCAGCGCGGCGCGGGCGCCAGCATTCATGTGCACCGTGGCCTGGGCCGACTGCGCATGCGCCAGCCATTTCTTGGTGCCCGAGGCGCGCTTGCTGGGCTGAAACCACGTGCTGATAGCCGTTTCATTCAGAATGTTGGGCAGAATATCGGGCGTCTTGCCGTTGGCAATGTGCACGCTGATGCCCAGCCTGGCCACCTTATGCGCGATGGAGCACTTGGTGAGCATGCCGCCGCGCCCAAACTGCGAGCGCGTAGCGGTCACAAACTCCGCAAAGCCCGTGTCTTGCGGCGCAATGTGGCGGATAACCTGCGCGCCCGGCCGCGACGGGTCGCCGTCGAAAATGCCGTCCACGTTGCTCAAGATGAGCAGCGCATCGGCGTTGAGCAACGCCGCTACCAGGCCCGCCAGTTCGTCGTTATCAGTAAACATCAGCTCCGTGACCGAAATCACATCGTTCTCATTCACAATGGGAATGACGTTCTGCTGGAGCAGTTCCTGAAAGCAGTTTTTCATGTTCAGGTAGTGCTGGCGGTCGCGGAAATCTTCCTTGGTTACCAGCACCTGCGCACCGAGCAGGCCGTGTGGCGCGAGCAGCGCGGCATACAAACTCAGGAGCTTCACCTGGCCCACGGCGGCCAGCAGCTGGCGGCTGCGCACGGCGTCGGTGCGGGGGGGTAGGGTGATGAGACTGCGCCCGGCGGCCACCGCCCCCGACGACACCAGAATGACTTCGCAGCCCTGGTTTTTGAGGCCTACTATCTGGGCTACGAGCTGGGCCATGCGGTCCTCGTCGGGCAGGCCGTTGGGCTGCGTGAGCACGTTAGAACCGATTTTGACAACAAGGCGGCGGTAAGGCAAAGGCATGGCAAAAGCAACGGGAAAGCTGCCAAAGCTAGCGCTTGCCCGCAACTTGGCGGATTGGCCGGCCTTCGGCATCGGTGGCTTGGAAGGCCAATTTTAGCCTTTACTACCCATCCTTTTGGCCGTTGGCCGGTTAATAGGTTCTCTTTTTTGGCGGCCGGTTGGTCGCCGCTACCCCCTCTATTTTCCATGAAAGCTTATAAACTGCACGAGCCCAAAAACCTCGGAAATTTCCGCCAAGGCACGTACGAGGAGCCTACTGTGCGCGACTACGAGGTGAAGATTCAGGTAAAGGCAACCTCGCTCAACTACCGCGACTGGGCCCTGGCCAACGGCTGGTTTGGCTACCCCGGCGAGGTGCTGCCCATGATACCCTTTAGCGACGCCGCCGGCCTGGTAACGGAGGTAGGCGCGGGCGTGACGAAGGTGCAAGTCGGTGACCGCGTGGCCATCAACTTCTTTCCCGATTGGGCCGATGGCGCGTTTTCGGCCGCCAAAACCTTGCGCTCGCTGGGCGGCAGCACCGACGGCGTGCTGGCCGAGTACGTGACCTTCCCGGAAGCGGCCGTGGTGCAGGTGCCTGATTCGTTTTCGTTTGAGGAAGCCGCTGCGTTTCCGTGCGCGGGCGTCACGGCCTGGCACTCGCTGGTCGAGCAAGCCCAGCTGCGCCCCGGCGACACCGTGCTGCTGCAAGGCACGGGCGGCGTGTCCATCTTCGCTTTGCAAATCGCGAAGCTGTTTGGTGCCCAGGTTATTATCACTTCCAGCTCCGACGAAAAGCTGGCCCAGGCCAAAGCCCTCGGCGCCGACCACCTCATCAATTACAAGACTACCCCCAACTGGGAAGACCAAGTGAAGGAGCTCACCCAGAGTGGAGGCGCTTTGTATATACTCGAGGTAGCCGGCCAACTGGCTCGCTCACTGCGCGCCCTGGCGCCAGGCGGCACCATTTTCCAGATTGGGCAAGTAGCCCCCAGCGACGAGGCGCCCAACCTGCGCATGCTACCTATTAATACCCAGCGTATTCAGGGCATTTATGTAGGCAGCACCCAAATGCTGGCCGACCTATTCCGCGCCTTCGACAGCAAGCAAATCAAACCCGTTATCAGCCACACGTTTGGTTTCGATGAGGC
>CALMOO010000713.1:3447-4135 GCA_937871705.1 uncultured Hymenobacter sp. | reverse complement strand
GCAACTGCAAACGCTGAACTTAGCTTAGATGTTCTAGCGGGTTGGCTCACCCCCCTACCCCCTCTCCTTCAGAGAGGGGGAGCCGAACGGCGCTACCAGTTATTTACATTGGTAATCGACAGGCTTCCCCTCTCTGAAGGAGAGGGGGTAGGGGGGTGAGGCAACCCGCTAGAACATCTAAGCTAAGTTCAGCGTTTGCAGTTGCTTGTTGATAAAGTCAACCTCTTCAAAGCTCAACTGAATATCCACCGTCTTGGCGTTCTGCACGGCTTGCTCGGGGTTGCGGGCGCCCACCAGCGCTACCGTGATGCCGGGCTGCGCCAGCGTCCAGCGCAGCACCAATTGGCCGAGGGTGGCGTTTTTGCTTTCGGCCAGGGGCTTGATTTTATTCAGGAACTCGTTGACTTTGGTTACCGCTTCGGGCTTGAACAAGCGGTTGGTGCTGCGCAAGTCGCTGGCATCGAAGTGCTGGCCGGGCTTCATTTTGCCGGTGAGCAGGCCCAGCTGTAGCGGGCTGTACACCAAGATGCCCTGGTGGTGTTGCTGCGCGTAGGGCACCACGTCTTTTTCAATGTCGCGGCGCAACATGCTGTAGGGCACTTGGTTGCTGGCGAGGTTGAGGGTTTTCTCGGCTTCTTCCAGCTGGGCCACCGAGTAGTTGCTGACGCCCGCGGCGCGCACCTTGCCC
>CALMOO010000713.1:0-3437 GCA_937871705.1 uncultured Hymenobacter sp. | reverse complement strand
GAGGCGCTGCACGGCCTCCATCGTTTCGTCGATGGGGGTAGTCACGTCGGGCCAGTGCTGCTGGTAGAGGTCGATGTAGTCGGTGCCCAGGCGCTTGAGGCTGTTTTCGCACTCCTTGATAATGCTGTCGCGGCCGGCGTACTTGTACACGTCCACATCCTGGCCGTCGTTATTCTTGGTTTTCATGGCGAAGTCGCCCTTGCTGTCATCCCAGCGCATGCCAAACTTGGTGAGCACCTGCACTTTGTCGCGGGGTAGGCTCTTGATGGCTTCGCCTACAATCTGCTCGCTCAGGCCCATGCCGTAGATGGGGGCCGTGTCGATGCTGGTCACGCCCAGGTCGTAGCTGGCGTGAATGGCGCCCACAGCGTCGTTTTGCTCGGTGCCGCCCCACATCCAGCCGCCGGCCGCCCAGCTGCCAAAGGTGATGCGCGAAACAGATACGTCGGAGCTGCCTAATTTCTGATATTCCATGAGTTACGTAAAAACAAGCGGGAAAATTATTTCCGGTTCTTACCCCCGGAAGGAGCCGAAGGTTGCGTGCGCTCGCGCCGAACGCGGGGGGTAGGAAGCGTGTTAACTAACTAAGCAGCTAAACATTTTGCCTGCTCAACGGCTTCGTTTGCTCCTTGTTTTTGTCTTTAAAATTTTAAGCGTACACGCGATGAAAGTTGAAATTTGGTCTGATGTGGTGTGCCCGTTCTGCTACATCGGCAAGCGCAAGTTTGAGAACGCACTGGCCCAGTTTGGCCACCGCGGCGAGGTGCAAGTGGAGTGGAAAAGCTTCCAGCTGACGCCCGACTTCGTCCCTACCCCCGGCGAAAGCATCCATGCTTCCTTGGCCAAGAAAAAAGGCGTGCCCGAAGCCGAAGGCCGCCGCATGAACGACTACATGACGCAGGCTGCCAAGGAAGTAGGCCTCAATTATCAGTTCGATAAAGCCATTCCGACCAATACCTTCCTGGCGCACCAGCTCATTCACTTCGCGGCGCACCACGGCCAGCAGGACGCCATGAAGGAGCGCCTATTTGCCGCCTACTACCTCGAAGGCCAGAACCTGAACGAGGTAGCTACGCTGGTGAAGCTAGCCGCCGAAATCGGCCTCGACGCCGATGCGGCCCGCCGCGAATTGCTGGCCGGCACTTACGCCAACGAGGTGCGCCGCGACGAGTACGAGGCGCAGCAAATCGGCGTGCGCGGGGTGCCCTTCTTTGTGTTTGAAGACAAGTATGCCGTGTCGGGCGCCCAGCCCAGCGAGGTATTTGCCGAAGTGCTCGACAAGGTGTGGGCAGAAGCCCAGCCCAAAACCCAACCCGTGCTGCTGACCGATGGTCCGGCCTGCGGCCCCGACGGCTGCGACTAAGCCTTGCTTACAAGTAGGTAAGGATTACAAAAGAACGTCATGCTGAGCCCCGCGAAGCATCTCTACTGTGCCGTTAGGATTACTAACCAGTAGCGATGCCTCGACCAGCGCAGCATGACGTTCTTTACTTTTACTGCGCAGCTGGCCCACTTACTTACCGCGGCGGCGCGGCGACTAGCTTGCGCTTCATAGCTTCGCCACCCATTGCGGTGTATGCTTGCCCACGGCGAGCGTGTGCTGCCTACCCCCCTTCGCTTTCCCGCCCTGGTTTATGAGGTTTTTAAATAAAATAAAGAGGCAACATTTTGTCATTCAACAAGTACGCTGGCTGGTGCTGGCACTGGCCGGGCTCGTAGCCTTTCGCCTGCCCGCCGACGAAAACCCGGTGCGGGTGCTGGCCGAGAAGGTAGCCGCGTTTTACGGCAATGCCAAGCTCGAAAAGGTGTACCTGCACCTCGACCGCCCCGTGTACGGCACCGGCGAAACCATCTGGTTTAGTGCCTACGTGGTGGGCGCCCAACGCCACCGCCCCGATTCGTTGAGTCGCATTTTGTACGTCGACTTGCTGTCGCCCTCGCGCGGGGTGGTGGCGCGCCGCACCCTGCGCCTGGAGGAAGGCGGCCTCACCCACGGCGACATTGAGCTGGACGACACGCTGCGCGCCGGCACCTACCTGCTGCGCGCCTACACCAGCTGGATGCGTAACCAGCGCCAGCTGCAGGTGTGGCCCGCCTCGCCCAGCCAAACCGACGCTACGGGCAAAACGACTACCCCCGCCCGCTCTACGCCGTCGGCCAAAACCTCGGCGCTGCTGGGCAAGGTCGATGTGCAGTTCTTCCCCGAGGGCGGCACCTTGGTAGCGGGCCTGCCCGCTACCGTCGCCTTTAAGGCCGTAGCGGCCAGCGGGCGCGGGGCAACTATCAGCGGGCAACTGCTTGATGGGCAGAATAAAGCGGTAGGCGCAGCTTTCAATAGCCGGCACCTGGGCATGGGGCGGCTGAGCTTCGTGCCCGCCGCTGGCCAGCGCTACCACGCCCGCGTGACCCTGCCCGACGGCAGCACCGCCGACTACCCCCTGCCCGCCGTCGAAGCCACTGGTTACGGCCTGCGTGTGGTGGATGGCGGCGATTCCTTCAATGTGGAGGCGCGCTACCGCGGGGCCACGCCGCCTGGCCCGGTGATGCTGCTGACCGAAGTGCGCGGCTTCCTGATTGGGCTGGCTCCGCGCCCTATCCTCTCCGATGGCACGCCGGTTAGCTGGAAGGTGACCAAGGCGAAGTACCCCAACGGCATTGGTCACTTCACGCTGTTCAACTCGCAGAGCCAGCCCCAGGCCGAGCGGCTGGCCTTTGTGCAAAATGGCCCCACGGCGCTTCAAATCAAGCTCACCGCCGATAAAGCCGCCTACGCTCCCCACGACCCCGTGCACATGAAGGTGCAGGTGACCGACGCCGCTGGGCAGCCGGTGTCTACGCGCTTCTCGGTGGCGGTGGCCGAGCAAGGCGCCGCCACCCTCGACCCCAACGCCGAAACCATTGCTTCTAACCTGCTGCTGACCTCCGACCTGGCGGGCTACGTGGAGGCGCCGGGTTATTACTTTAAAAACCAGAGCCCTGAAATCAGCGGCGCCCTCGACGACCTGCTGCTCACCCAGGGCTGGCGCCGCTTTGTGTGGAAAGACGTGCTGGCCGGCACCCCGCCGCCTACCCCCGAATTTGGCTTCGAGCAGGCCCTGGCGCTCTCGGGCCAGGTTACGGGCATGGGCCACAACCCCATCCCCAACAGCCAGCTCACGTTCATCGAATCCAAGCCCGTGCGGCAGTTTCTCACCGGCACCACCGATGCGCAGGGTCGCTTCCGCTTCTCGGGCTTCGATGGGCGCGATACGGCCGTGGTTACGCTGCAGGCCCGGCGCAACGGAGGGGCTAGCAACGTTATCATTCGCCCCGATATTGGGCCCAGCACCCAGGGCCCGCACCTGCCTGGCTTGCCACCCGTGGCCACAGCGCCCGCCCTGGGCGACTACCTGCGCCGCAGCCGCCAGCAGCAGGTTACGGAGCGCCAGAACCTGCCC
>CALMOO010000712.1:3376-19730 GCA_937871705.1 uncultured Hymenobacter sp. | reverse complement strand
CCGCCAAGCAGCCAGCCATTAAAACCGCGTTGGCCAAACGCCCGGCCACCAAACCCGCGCTAGCCAAAGCAACTAAACCCAAGCCGGTGGCCCCCGTTAAGCCAGCTCTTGCTACGGCGCCTACCCCCCTCGTCACTGCCAACCCTACCACTGCTACCACGCGGCTGACTATCCTGAAGGGTAGCATTATCGATGGCACGAGCAAGCGGCCGCTGGCGGCTACCATCGAGGTAGTTGATAATGAGAAGAATGCAGTACTAGCCGTTACTCAGGCTAATGCTACTTCGGGGCGCTATCTCGTGAGCCTGCCTTCGGGGGCGAACTACGGCATTGTGGTACGGCAGCCGGGCTATCTGCCGCAGTCGCTGCACTTCGACCTGCCCGCCAGCGCACCGTATGCCGAGGTGGCGCAGGACGTAACGATGAGCCGTCCGGTCGCGGGCGCCACCGTTGAGCTGCGCAATATTTTCTTTCTGCCCTCCGAAGCCCGGCTCCGCCCCGAGAGTGTGGCCGAGCTAGTGCGCCTCCAGCAGCTATTAGTAGAGCAGCCTACCCTGCGCCTGGAGCTGAGCGGCCAAACCGATGCCGCCGCCAGCCGCGACCTGGGCCAGCAGCGCGCCCAGACGGTACTGGCATACCTGGTTGGCCACGGCATCGCGGCTAGCCGCCTGAGTATCGGTGGCCCCGCCGATGCCGCGCAGCCCGTGGCCTCGGCGGCGGCTACGCTCAGCCCCCAGCCCGTAAGCCGGCCCACCGAGTTTAGGGTAGTAGCTGGCAATTAAGCCAACCATTCAGCAGCAGCTCTCACGGTTCGACGGCTGTTTAGCTCAGCTAATCAGGCAGAAAGCAGCAATGACCCGACTGGCAAAATATGCCCCTACCAACCTTGCTAACTTGCAGACTTAGTCCGGCAACTGGTTTTTGTTTTGTGTGATTTGTTTGTGATTACCTCGCGCCTAGCCTCTTTTCGCTTTCTGGCCAGCTGGCTGGCGCTGCTGCTTTTGATGGGGCGCGGGCTTGCCACGCCATTGCCCGCGCCGCATGCGTTCGTGCGTCAGTTTGGCCCGGCCGATGGCTTGAGCCAGCCTTTTATCTACTGCCTGCTGCAAGACCAGCAGGGTTACCTCTGGCTGGGCACCGCCGAAGGCCTAGTGCGCTACGATGGCACGCGTTTTACCACGCTTACTACCCACGACGGGCTAGCCGAAGACTTCGTGACCGGCCTGTGGGAAGAGCCGGGCACTGGTCGGCTCTGGGTGGCGCATTACCAGGGCGGTCGGTCGGTGCGGCAGGCACCGGGTGCGGCTTTCCGAGCCCTACCCCCCCGCACGGCCCTACCCCACGGCTGGCGCCCGCCCGCGCCCGGCGCACCTAAGCCCGATACGGCGCGCCTGCGCGCTTACCTGCGCCGCTACCCCCTGCACTTGCCTGCTGATGCGGTGCCCAGCTGCCTGCTCGAAGACCACGCGGGCAACGCCTGGCTCGGCACGGCTGGCCAGGGCTTGTGGCGCCACTGCGACCAGTTTGCCAGCTTGCTGCCCATGCCGGCCGGTTACTCGGCCGGCGGTGTGGCCCTGGCGGCCTACCCCGCCCAAGCTGCTGCCACCACCTGGGGTAGCGCGGGTGGGCACGCCTTCCTGCTAGCCTCGCCTACTACTGGCGGGCAAGCAATTAATAGCGCTCACGCTGCGCCGCTACCCGGTGCGGTGCGAGTGCTGCTGCCGCGGCCTGCCAGCCTGGGTGGTGGCAGTTGGCAGGGGGTAGGGCGGGGTGGCGTGTGGCTGGCTCCGGCGCCTGGTGCGCGCGCAGCCCGAGTGCCGGGCCTACCAGCCAACCTTGACGTCACAGCTTTGGCGTATTCGTCGACTTCGGGACTTTGGGTAGGCACGGTGGCCGACGGTATTTACTACCTTCCTATTCACAACGGGCTTGCGCGGCCAGCGGTGCACTTCACTACGGCTAATGGCCTGCTGCACAATCAAATTTATGGCTTACTGGCCGACCATGCCGGCCGGCTGTGGGTGGCCACCCACGGCACCGGCCTGGCTGCCTGGCTGCCGCGCACCAAGCGCTTTGCCTACTACCGGCTGCACCCAAGCGGCCTGGCAGCTAATGCCCTGGCCGAAGATGCCGCCGGCACTATTTGGGTAGGCACCGAGGGCCAGGGCTTGTATTACTGCCCAACTGGCACTGAGCATTGGCAGCATTTGGGTGCCGCGAGTGTGGGCCTACCCGATGACTACATCGCGGCGCTGGTGCCCGTGGGTGCGCACTTGCTGCTGGTGCATCCGCAGGCGCTGGCGCTGCTCGATACGCGCCGCCACACGGTGCGCCCCCTAAACCTGCTGGCGCGCAATTTTTTGCCTGCCGCGGCCGTGCAGGGCGGCCCCCACCCTACGGCGTGGGTAGCTACGCAAGCCGGGCTGCTGGGCCTCGACTTGCCGGCGCTACTGGCGTGGGCTCGGCGGGTGGTGCCTACTCCTCACCTAGCCCTGACCAGCGCCGAGGTAGATGGCGAAAGCCGCCTGCCTACGGAACTGGGTGAGCTGCCGGCTCAGCGCCACCGCATCAGCTTTGGTTTTCAGGGACTGAGCCTGGCAGCCGGCGAGGCGCCTTTGCTTTACCAATACCGCCTGCGCGGGCTGGCCGACGAGTGGAGCCGCCCCAGCTCGGCCAGCGAGGCGCAGTTTGTGGGCCTCGATGCGGGCCGCTACGTGCTGGAAGCTCGCACGCGCTATGCTGGCCCGGCCACCGCTACGTGGAGCCCGGCCGTGAGTACCAGCTTTAGCATTGCTACCCCCTGGTGGCGGCGCGGCTGGGTGCTGGTGCTGGGTGTGCTGGCCCTGGCTGGCGGAATGGTTATGGTGATGCGCACCCGCGAGGGCTTGCTGCGCCGCCAGCGGGCTCAGCTAGAGCGCACCGTGCGCCTTCGCACCCGCGAGCTGCGGCGGCAGAAAAGCCACATCGAGCAGATAAATGCCGACTTACTGGTGGCCCGCGACGCAGCCGAAGCCTCGCGCCGGGCTAAGGCGCAGTTCCTGGCCAATATGAGCCATGAAATCCGAACGCCGATGAATGCCGTTATTGGGTTAACGAACTTGCTGCAGCAAACCCAACCAACCCGCGAGCAGGGCGAATACCTCACGGCTATTGGCTCTTCGTCCCAGAACTTGCTGGTCATTCTCAACGACATACTCGACTCCTCCAAGATGGAGGCTGGCAAGCTAAGCCTGGAGCAGGTGCCCTTCCGCCTGCCCGACGCGGTGCGCCGCCTGAGCACGCTGTTTCGCTACGCGGCCGATAGCAAGGGCTTGCTGCTGCGCGTGGAAGTGGCACCCGACGTGCCGCCCGCCGTGCTTGGCGACCCCGTGCGCCTTCAGCAAGTGTTAGTTAACTTGGTTAGTAACGCGTTGAAATTCACGCGCCAAGGCAGTGTAGCGGTGCACGTGAGCCTGGCTCCGCCTAGCTTGCTCCCTACCCCCTCGGTCGCGGCCCGACACGTTGGACTGCGTTTTTCGGTGCAAGACACCGGCATTGGCATTCCGGCCGATAAGCTGCACGCCATTTTTGAAGATTTTGCGCAAGCCAATGCCAGCACCACCCGCGAGTTTGGCGGCACCGGCCTGGGCCTGAGCATTGCCCGCAACCTGGTGCAGCTGCACGGCGGCGAGCTCAGCGTGCGTAGCAGCGAAGGTGTGGGCTCCGAGTTTTTCTTCGAGCTGACCTACCCCGTGGCCGATGCGGCGTTGGCCCACCCCGAGGCCCACTCCGGGCCGCTGCCCGCCTTCGAGCCCGCGCTGCGCGTGCTGGTGGCCGAAGATAATGAATTGAACCAGCTGGTAGCACGCAAAACGCTGGAGAACTGGAATGTACGCGTGGTTATTGCTGCTAATGGCCGCCTGGCCGTGGAGCAGGCTACGCAAGCCCTGGAGCCGTTTGACGCGGTGCTGATGGACGTGCAAATGCCCGAGCTAGACGGCTACGCGGCCACCCGCGCGCTGCGCGAGTTTTTCCCCGATGGCCAGCTGTTTCCTATCATTGGGCTCACCGCCTCGGTACTGCCCGAAGACCGAGGCCTGGCCCTGGCGGCCGGCATGAACGACACGCTGGCCAAGCCCTTTGACCCGGCTACGCTGCATGCCCGGCTGGCTTTCTTTACGGGACGCCGCGCCCTACCCCCCACCGAGGCGCCAGGAGCGACCCAGGAGCTAGCCCCACCTGCGCCCGCTCCACAGCTGCGGCCCAACTGGACTTTGCTGGAAGAGCTGGCGGGCGGCAATTGCGCTTTCATCAAGCAGATTGTCAATACATTTTTGGCCGAAGCACCGTCACTGGAAGAAGTATTAGCGGCCTCTTTCCCTCACGATGCCGACAAGCTGGCCCAGGTAGCCCACAAGCTCAAAGGCCAGGTAGCCTACTTCGGTGTGCCGGTGCTGCATACCCAGCTCGACGAACTGGAACGCAATGCGCGCCGCCGTGACTGCCAGCATTGCGAGCCCTTGTTGCAAGCCATTCGGCAGCAACTCGGCCAGCTCTACATGCATCTACAGGCGCGCGCTTAGTTCAGCACTAGTACCTCATAGCCACGCGGCGGGCTGCCGTGTTTTACCTTTAAGTTAACGCTACTGCTCTAAACCTTTCGCACACATTATTAATAAGTACCACAAAAAAACTATGATGTCTACTCCTTTAGCAGAATCTGTTTCTACTCCGTTGCGCTGTTTGGTTGTCGACGACGACCCGCTCTCCGTGCAGATAGTTCTGAACTGCATTGCCAATACGCCCTTTCTGCAGGCTATTGGCTCTTGCACCAGTGCGGTTGAAGCCGCGGAGGTATTGCGTACCCAAACCCAGCCGCTCGATGTGCTGTTTCTCGATGTTGAGATGCCGCTAATGTCGGGCCTCGACTTGCTGCGAATGCAGATTGAGCTGCCCCAAGTGGTGCTCATTACCAGTAGCGAAAACTACGCCGTGCAAGCGTTTGAGTTTGCTGTGGCCGACTACCTGCTCAAGCCCTTGTCCTACCCCCGCTTTCTGCAAGCAGCCCAAAAAGTGCTGGAATTGGTAGTCGCCGAGCGAAGCGCCGAGGCCGACCCCAGCGGCACAGTGCCCGTGGTTACGGAGCCCAACTTCACGTTTGTTAAGCTTGATACGAAGCTGGTGCGCGTGGACTTTCGCGAGGTGCAGTACGTGGAGGCGCTCGGCGACTACGTGCACATCGTGACGAGCCAAAGTAAGCTGATTGTGTACAGCACGATGCGTGCCATCGAGGAAAAATTTCCGCCTACCCAGTTTGTGCGCGTGCATCGCTCGTTCATTGCTAACATCAACCACGTGCAGGCGTTAGAAGATAACTCATTAGTGGTAAGAGACAAGCACATTCCTATTGGCCAGACTTACCTGCGCAACGTGTTGCGTCGCCTCAATAGGCTGTAAATCCTGGTCTTATTTGCTGCTGCTTGCCAGCTAGTTGGCTTCCAAGTTTGTCACTCGCCGCTGCTACCTGCCCGCAGGCCAGCTCAACCGTTTTTGTTGTAATGCGCTCCCGTATGTCACTTCTTGGCCATGCATTGTGGCAGCTCAAATCCGTCGGTAGTCGCGATTGGCGGCGGAGACTACTGGTTTTGGCTGGTAGCACGCTGGGGCCGCTGGTAGCGCATGCCCAGCTCGCCGCCGATTGCGGGGCCCCGTTGCTACCCCAGATGTGCGTAGATTTTGATGCTCGCCGCTCGCTCGACCCGCAAGCTGGCGAGCTGGTATACCGCTGGCAGCTAGGAGATAGTACCACGCTTACGGGCCCCGTTATCAGCCATTGCTACAAGCGCCGGGCGCGCTACCGGGTAGTGCTTGATGTGCTGGTGCCAGCCACGGGCGAGGTGCGGCAGGCCGAAAAAACCTTTGAGGTAGACTTGCTAACGCAGCCTGTCATCAACTTCAGCCTGCCGGCTGCCACGGTGCACGTGGGCCAGGCCGTGGCGTTCGACGCCCTCGATTCGGGTTTGCCCACTTGCCAGAGTATGCAGTATATCTGGGATTTTCGTGATGGCGTCACGCAGCAGGGCCACCGCATCGAGCACACTTTTCGCAAGCCCGGGCGCTTCGCCGTGCGCCTGAGCCTGCGCGGCTACGGCCCCGGCGACTGCGCCAGCAGCCACTGCGCCACGCAAGAAGTGGTGGTAGAGCCTTAGTGCTCGGCCCTACCCCCTTCATTACTCCGGAACTCCGTTGCGCAGGATGTCTAGCGTCAGCGTCCACACTTGCTCATAAGGAATAATTTCAATCTCCGAGTCAGCCTCGCCCCGTACGGGGGCCTGGCTCAGCTGAGTCAGCAGTACCTGGCCACGCTTGGCAATGAGCTTAGGGTCGAAGTTGCACTCGGGCAGCAACAGTAGTAGCCGCAGCAGCAGCCGGCTGCGCAGGGTGGCCGCATCGCGCAAGTGCCGCTGCTGGTACTTGCGCAGGCGTTCGAGGCGCGCCAGCACGGGCTCAAGCAGCCGCTGGCGCAAGTAGTGTAGCAGCTGAAATACCAAGATGGCTACATTATGGCCCCGCTTATCGCGGGTGTATTCGGGCACGGTAAGGGCGGCAAATACAGCCAGTTGGTTGCGCCTGCGCGGCGGCAGTTGGTCTTCGGGCTGCACAAACTCCGTATAGAACTGCAACAGCTCCCAGCGCTCCTGCGCTGCGGGCCGCTGTTTCGAAAATGATGGATTTCGCTGCGCCACGTGCAGTAGCTCCAGTGCTTGGTCATAGCTACCAGCATGCAAAGCCAACTGAATGTAGTGTTCGTAGAAATAAAACCAATTGCTTGAAGTAGGATGGAAATCAGGCGCACTTGCTTCGGCTAGTTTTAAACCAGCCTCGTACCGGCGTCCCCGCAAGTGGGCATACACACTCATGAACTGATTGAAGCGCTGGTCAAATCGCCGTTCATTAAGTTTGCCTTGCCGTAGCAACTGCGTAGCAGCACCAGTATACCGAATAATATCTTCGTACTGCCCGGTTAGCTCGGCATGCGTCAGTCTGATTCGATAAAGGGCTATGAAAGTGCTAAAAGTGTGCGCTTGCCGGTACAATTGCTCAGCCTTTGCCAGATAGGTTGGCATCTTGGGTAGCAGCGACCGACGACTAGCAACAGCTTTTGCCATGGTCAGCCGTACCTGAGTGGCTATGCGCTCGGCTTCTTGCTCATGAACTAATAATTTCCGTAGTTTGGTAAGCTTTGCGTACACCAAGTCATACTTGCGCTGCTGGCGCTGCTCGGCATAGATAATGGCAAGGCGCTGACAAATCAACTCAGCATAATTGGTAAATTCCGCCTTTTCGGCTTGTTGTAAGCACCTGCGTGCTAGCCGCTCGCAAAGCGTATACTCACCTTCAAGATATAAGATAGTTACTTTATGCAGCAGGTCGAGGCATTCCAGTTCATAGCGCCGTGATACCAGCAGCCGCGGGTCTGAATGGTCGAGAAAATACAGATGATTAAGCAGCTTATCCTGCATCCGGCTCCTCAAACGCAGTAAAGCTGTCTGATTAGACTGCGAGTTTTTCCCATATAGCTGCTTTGTTGCTTGCAGCTTAGTTATGGTGTCATTGGCTACCAGGATGGTGGCTAGTTGAGCTTCTTTGCCCAATTCACGGGCATTTAAATTAAGCAATGGCTCATTCCGCAGGCGGCGCAATGTCACAATTCGAGCCAAATTTGCAATTTCCTTCATGTAAAAAACTCTAATGCTGGCTAATAAAGCACTTCATCACAAGTATAACTGACAAAAAATAGCTATTTGAAATCGCCTAGATTTTCCCACCCGGCTGTGGTACCATAGCAGGTATTTTCATAAAAAAAGCGTGAATATAGACAGAGGTATAATGTCATATTTAAAGGTTTTTTTTGCAATTAATTAATAAATTAAGATTGTTAATCAATCATTTACTACCGATATCCTTGTAAAAATCATAAAATATCTTGTCATAATTAATGTCCACATTTGCTGTGTACTGTCCTTTATACATGAGCATGATATGATGAGCTTTGTAACAGAAATTATATCCACCTCTCCCCCACTTCTCGCAATGTTTGAGCTAATTACCTTCGTTTTACTGCAATTCGCATCTTACAACAACTCTGCCGTTGGCAACAGTGGCTGGGGCGGTGACAAGTCTGCCTCTAGTGTTGGCAACAGCGGCTGGGGCGGTGACAAGTCTGCTTCTAGCGTTGGCAACAGCGGCTGGGGTGGCGATAAATCTGCTTCGAGCGTTGGCAATAGTGGCTGGGGTGGTGACAAGTCTGCCTCTAGTGTTGGCAACAGCGGCTGGGGTGGCGATAAAGTCAATTAACCAGAACATATGCTTTAACCATACTAACTTGCCGGCGGCGACTCTTTTTGCCGCTGTGAAATGAGATATTTTTGGTTAGGGACATTAATAGCAGCGGGGTGCTGGTTGTTAGGTAGCTGTTCGGCACCTGACAATTGGCACCCTGCCAAGTTAGTACGCATTCGCTGGACACGTGACCCGGAGACGCTTTCTCCTATCTCACTCTCCAACCAAAATGCTTTTGACGCGGCTAATTTATTATACTGTGGGCTATTACAGCTCGACTTTTCACGCAATACCTGGGCTCCGGCACTTGCCGACTCCTTGCCTGCGGTACGCCTGATTGGTGACTCGCTTACTTACATAAGCTATCGGCTACGGGCACAAGCCACCTGGGATGACGGCCGCCCCGTGGTGGCAACCGACGTCGATTTTACGCTGAAGCTGATGCAGTGCCCTGGGCTACCCAACGAGGGCACGCGCACCCAGTTTGCCTTTATTCGCGGTTTGCGCCCACATGCCAGCGACGAACGCCGGTTTACACTGGTTTGCCGGGGGCAGGCCGCCGAATACCAACTAGCCTCGGGCGATTTCCCTATTTTACCCGAAGCTGCCCTCGACCCGCAGCATACGTTGCGGCGCTTTACCATTGCGGACATGCAGGACGGCCGAGGCGCGGTGCTGGCCGCCCCGGCCCTGCGCGCGCTAGTGCAGCGCTATGAGCAGCTCGACCTGGCGCACCACCCAGACCGCTTGCCTGGCTGCGGCGCTTACCGCCTCACGGCATGGGAAACCGGCCAGGCCCTAACTTTTGAGCGCAAGGCAGTGTGGTGGGCTGACCAGTTGCGACCTACGCCGACGGTGTTACTGGCGCGGCCACAGCAGATTCAGTTTCTTATTATTCCGGAAGATGCAACGGCTACGCTGGCCTTGCGGCGCCACGAGCTGGACGTGTACCCGCAGGTGCCTGCCCGCGAGTTTCAGCGGTTGCAGGCAGTGGCTGGGCAGGAGCTGAGACTTTATAATTCTGCATCTTACGACATAGTATACGTAGGCTTTAATACCCAGCGCCCGACACTACACGACAAGCTGACGCGCCAAGCCCTGGCGTGCTTGTTTGACCCAGCTCGGCTGATGCAGGCTACACAGCTGGGCTTGGGTAGCCGCACAGTGGGGCTGATATATCCTACTGACAGGCAATATTATAACGATAGTTTGCCCCTACCTACTTACAACCCCAGCCGGACGCTTGAGTTGCTGCAGCTGGCTGGCTGGCACCGCCAGGCAGACGGCTGGTTGCGCCAATCGACCAGTAGTGCAGCGCAGCGGCTTGGCGTAACGCTGCACTACCGAACCGGCGACGCGACCTTTGAAACCATTGCTTTACAGTTTAAGGCAGCAGCCGGAGCGCTTGGCATTCCAATAGAGCTGCGGCCAATAGAGGGCTCGGTAATGACCAAAGAATTACGTCAAGGCAACTTTGACCTGTTTGTGCGGCTTTTGAAGGGTGGTCCGGCTGCGTTCAATTTTATTCCCATCTTAGATTCTCAGTCAATAGGCGAGAACAACTTTACGCGATTTAGCAACCCGGCAAGCGACCAGCTTATTCGGGCAATCGCGGCAACGGGAGAGCCAACTCGCAAGCGCCACCTGCTGCGCCGCTTTCAAGTACTGATGCGTGACGAGATGCCGCTGCTGCCGCTGTTTGTGCTACCCTACCGCTTGGCGGCTGACCGGCGGCTCCAGCATCTGTATCCGTCGGGCTTGCGGCCGGGCTACGCGGCAGCTGCGCTCAGCTGGGCACCAGCCGATAGCAGCAAATCTCGTACGCGGTAGCATGGTAGGCGGGCTTTTCTTGCGGCTGGGCCAGGCTCTTCTGGCAGCTTGGGGCATTGCATCGCTTGTATTTGTGCTGAGTAGGCTGGCGCTGAGCGGCCCCGAGCAGCTATTGCTCGGCGAAAGCAATGATTTTGGCTTGAGAGCAGCAGGTACTGCCTCACAGGTTAGCCAACGAGCCGCGCGTCAGAACCTTCGCCACCGTCTGGGGCTCGACGAGCCACTTTTTTACGTAACCCGCACGAGTTCGGACCCGGGTAGTTGGCAGTGGCACGGCATGCACAACCAGTATCACCAGTGGCTTATTGGGGTGCTACACGGTCAGTTGGGCACTTCTTATCGTGACGAGCAGCCTGTAACGGCTTTGCTAAGTAACGCGCTGACCTACACCCTACCCCTAACGGCGCTGGCGCTGGTGCTGGTGATAGGGGGTAGTGGTGCCTTAGCACTGGCTCTTGCTGGAGGCTCTGCGGCCGGACTAGGCAGTTGGCGTGTGGGAGTGAGGCTGCTGTTGGTAGGCTTGCAGGCTTTACCCATGTTTGCGCTGGCGCTGGGGCTACTTTTTTTCCTGGCTAACCCTGATTTTTTTAATATTCTGCCTACTTACTCCCTACCCCCTGCCGGAGGCAGCAGGCCCTGGGGAGCCGCCGCAATGCAGCTACTGCTGCCCGTGCTAGCCCTGGTGCTTGCTTCCTTGCCCGAAGTAACCCTCACCCTAGAGGCTGCCTTGCGGCACGAAGCCCAACGTGACTATGCCACCACGGCCCGGGCCAAAGGCTTGCCTATGAGCAGCTTGTTATGGCACCATTTGCTTCCCAATGCTTTTCTACCCACCCTGGCTACGCTGGCCGACTTACTGCCCGCGCTACTTGCCGGCACGGTGGTAGTTGAAACACTATTTACGGTGCCGGGGGTTGGGCGCTTACTGGCCGAGGCCGCCGCCGCCCACGACTACCCCATCATTGTGGGTGGCGTGCTACTCATTGCGGTGGCACGCCTGCTGGCGCTGCTGCTGGCCGATGTACTAGCGCTGCTGGTCGACCCCCGCATTCGGCGCGCTTTATGAGTCGGTTTGGCACACACCCGGCAGGTTGGAGTTACTGGCTGGCCATTGGCTGGGTGGGGCTACTCATAAGCGTCGGGCTGTTGGTCCCGTGGCTACCGCTGCCCTTTGCCCCGGGTCTGCCCGACTTGCTGCAGGTGGCTACACCCCCCAGTTGGATTGGGCCAGGCCCCCACCACTGGCTCGGCACCGACCCGCAAGGGCTCGACGTACTGGCCGGACTGCTATACGGCGCCCGGCAAGTGGTGCTGCTAAGCTTGCCTGCTGCCGTGCTGGCGACGGTACTGGGCGCCTTGGCTGGTGGAGCAGCTGGCTTTTGGGGTAACCGCGAACTGCGCCTACCGGTGGGTGGCTGGCTGCTGGCACTGGGGGGTAGCTGGTGGGCCTTAGCCCTGCCTGGTCAGCGGGGGGTAGTACCCGTTTTGCTAGCGCTGGCGCTGGCTAGTTGGATAGTTGCCTTGCGCCCTGCGCCGCCCCACTGGCTAGGGCGGGCGGCTTGGCCGTTGCCCCTCGATAGCCTGCTGCGCGCTGGCCTCACGCTGCTGAGCGCCGTGCCCCGGCTGCTGCTAGTGATAGGGCTAGCAGCCGGCCCGCCCCTCACTACGGGGCAGCTACTGAGCCTCTTGGTAGCCGTATCCTGGCCCGAGCCAGCGCGGCTGGTGCGCCTCCAGATGCTGCGCGTGCGCGAGTTACCGTTCGTGGAAGCGGCACAGGCCGGCGGCTTGCCCAGCTGGCGAGTTTGGCTTCGCCACGCGCTGCCGCATGCGTGCCGGCCGCTTCGAACTACCGCGCCGCTTAGCTTGGCTGCGCTGGTGAGGCTCGAAACTACCCTCGCCTTTTTGGGTGTAGGACGGCCGCCCGATGTGCCGAGTTGGGGCCGTCTGCTGGGAACTCTACGGCAGGCGCCCGGCGCGTGGTGGCTGGTAGCTGGGCCGGGCATGGCCCTGCTTCTGACACTACTAGCTCTTCGACGGCTGGCCCGCACCCCCGATGAGCAGCTAAAAAGCGCTTAATCGAGGATAATTAGAGGGGGTAAAACCGCACTACAATGTCACAAATTGGGCCTTTTTGTTGCAAGTGCTTTTCAGGACTACTTTAAGAATACCTTCTCATATTATACTTATTGTCAGTTATTTATCTAATAGAAATATCATCTTAGCAATGTACTATTTGAAATTTTCTTCATTTTTCTAGCATTTTTACCGTCCACATTTCCTCTTATTTGATGTCGCTCAAACACAGACTTTGTCCTTTCTAGCGCTTAAAAAGGTAACTAAAATTGTATCGGATTTAAACCCAGAGTCCCGAATTGCTACTCACAACTGTTGCCTTTTTCTGCCGCCCTCCATGGAAGTCACTTACTGTCTTAAGCAAGCTCTCCCGGCTTCCGGGTTTTTAGCTGAAGATTTTTCCTACTTATCGGCGGAGCGCGACTTCATGACGCCTGATGGCCGCCTGGTGCCACGCGCACTTGGTGAATTGGCGTTGCGCCAGCACACCGCGCTACTGGTTGGCGGGCTGCTCGTCGGCTTCTGGCCCGAGCATGGGTAAGAGAAGGCAGCGAGGCTAACCAAAAATTAAAGAAGCAAACAAATTGTGCAAGGTTTTAAAAGCTACTTATTAGTCCATCTATTTGCGTCCAGTGTCTAGGTCCAGTTATTTAAAAGCGGAAGGTTTATAGCTGAAAAACCCGTTGGCATTGCCAACGGGTTTTTTTATGCTTTCTAATCCTCTAAACGGACGCTTCGGTTTGCTGAGCGAGTAAGGCAATGCCTTCAGCAAACGTGCGGGGCTGGTAGCCCAGTTCGCGCTCGGCCTTCTCGATGATGAAGCCGGTGCGCGGTGGCCGCCGGGCCGGCTGGGTAAAGGTGGTGCTGTCGACGCGCTCGAGCAGCGCCGGGTCTAAACCAAAAAAATCAGCCACTTGCTGCGCCATCTGGTAGGGCGTCAGCAGTTCGCGCCCGCTGATATGGTAGATGCCCTGCGCCGACTGCCGGGCCAGCAGCCAGCAGCCTTGGGCCAGGTCTTCGGCCAGGGTAGGCGTGCGCCACTGGTCATCTACTACCTTAATGGCTTTGCCGCTGCGCAGCGAATCGCGCACCCAGAGCACAATATTGGAGCGCCCGCCGCCGTGCAGCGTGCCATATACCAGTACCGTGCGCGCAATGGCCCAGCGCAGCCCGGCCGTGCCTTGCACCACGCGCTCGGCAGCCAGTTTGCTTTCGCCGTAGTAGCTAATAGGGTCGGGGGTAGCATCTTCAAGCAAAGGGCCTTCTTTGCCGTTGAAGATGAAATCGGTGCTGAGATGCGTGAGGTGAATGCCGAGGTCGGCGCAGGCGGCGGCCAGGTGCTCGACGGCCGTCACGTTTTGCGCCCAGCAGGCTGCTTGGTCTAGCTCGCACTCGTCTACTTGGGTCATGGCGGCCGTGTGGATGAGGTGCGTAGGCCGCTCCTGCGCCAGCACTTGCCGCACCTGGGCCGCGTCGGTTACGTCGAGCAATACGAAGCGCACGAAGGGGTAGGGGCCGGCTAGCCGATTGGCGCCCCGGGCAGTAGCTACCAGCTCTACGCCCGGCTGCTGTGCTAGCAGGCCTACTAACTTCTGCCCGAGCAAGCCATTGGAGCCGGGAAGGAGAATTTTCATACTTGCAAAGAGAAGGGGTAGCGGTGCCGGTTGCCATTGCTGCGTTGCGCCCGTGAGGATAAACGCTCACGAAACCAGCCTAATACTTATACCCGTACAGCTCGGCAATCTTCTTTTTCTTGAGCTTTTCTACTTTCATCGTCATGCGCAGGTCGGCGATAGGCCGGTCGCGGCTGTCTTTGGGCATGGCCGCAATTTTATCAATGACTTCTTGGCCCTGAACTACTTGGCCAAACACTGTATACTGCCCGTCGAGAAAGTGGGTGCCTTGGCGGTTTTCAACCACGTAGAATTGGCTGCTGCTGCTGGCCCGCTGCGGGTTTACGAAATCGCCTTGCCGGGCGGCGGCCACAGCGCCGTAGTCGTGCTTGTGGCCGGCAGCCAGTTCGGCCGGAATGGTGGGCTCGTTGGGCGGGCCCTGGCCGTCGTTGGTGGGGTCGCTGTCCTTAGAATTTGGGTCGCCGCCCTGAACCATGAACTGCGGAATGACCCGGTGAAAAGTGGTGCCGTTGTAAAAGCCGCTTTTCGCCTTCTGCAAAAAATTAGCCCGGTGCAAGGGCGTATCGCTGAATAAAATGAGGTGAAAAGTACCCAGGCTGGTGCTGATGGTCACGACCTCATCTTTCTTGCTCAGCTTAGGGCCTTTGGCAGCCAGCAGGGGTAGGCTGGTTAGTAGTAGCAAAACAGGCAAGGCAGCGCGAGAAGGGCGAAGAGGTAGAGTCATACGGCAATGCAAACGCATAAAGCAAGGGCTAAAGTATGACGTATTTAGAGTTCGCCCCGTTGCTCGCGGATGCTGGCTAGAATGGCGGCGCCACCTTGGCCCAGCACGTTTTCGGCTACGGCCCGGCCCAGGGCATCGGCTTGCGTGGCGGGGGCAGTTTGCACAAAGTCCACGTATTCTTCGCCGCTGAGGCTAACTACGCCGCCATGCAAGCGCAACGCGCCGGCCTCGGTGAAGGTGGCCAAGGCAAACGATGGGATGCTGCATCCGCCTTCCATGGTGCGCAAAAAGGCCCGCTCGGCCAGCAGGCACCGGTGAGTGGCCGGGTGGTCGATAGCAGCTTTTATTCTGTCTTTCAAGCTACTATCCAGAGCGCGCGAGCTTTCGACCGCGATGCTCCCTTGGCCTACTGGTGGCACAAACGTATCGGTAGGCAAGAAATGCCGCACCAGGCCATCGTAGCCCATGCGGTGCACGCCGGCGTAGGCCAGCACCAGCGCATCGTACTGGCCCTCTTCGAGTTTGCGCAGGCGAGTTTGCAGGTTGCCGCGCACCTCGGCCGTGTTGGCCTCGGGGTAGAAGCGGCGCAGCAAGGCCTTGCGGCGGGTGCTGCTTGTGCCCAGTACAATGCCCGGCTTATTGAGGTCGAAATTTTCTTGAAAGCTGATAACCACGTCATTGACGCGCTCGCGCTCTAAGAAAGCTAGTAGCTCCAGGTCGGGGGGTAGGGAGCTTTGCACGTCTTTGGCCGAGTGCACGGCCAGGTGCGTTTCGCCGCGGCGCAGGCTTTCTTCCAGCTCTTCCGTAAACACGCCTTTGGACCCAATCTTGGCCAGCGAGCGGTCGAGCACCTGGTCGCCGGTGGTTTGCATGGGCACGATTTCGGTAGCCAGGCCGGCTTGATTGAGCAGGCTGGCCACGTGCTCGGTTTGCCAGAGCGCGAGGCGGGAGGCACGGGTAGCGAGGCGAATAGGTTGGTCAGGCATATAGCGTTTAGGTAGCACCGCGGTTAGTAGGCAGAAGGTCATCTGCGGCAGAACCTGTGCTAAATCGTTAGTCTTTAGGCAATAAAAATGAATGAGCGCGCAAGCCGCGCACCGAATTATACTCGAACGATGGCGCCGGAATTTTGAAGAATTGCCCGGCGCTAACCAACGGTTGCGCCCCCGCGCCCGTGATGCCAGGCAGCCGGGCCAGGCTGATATCGGGCGACAAGTAAAACTGACGGTAGCGACGGAATTTTACTTCCCTACCCCCCTCGTCTACGTAAGGCGGGTTGGCGTGGCCGCCGGTCATGCCGCTGCCGCTATAGCCCACATCCAGGTTGAGCCAACGTGGAAACGACGGCCCCACTGGCAGCACCGAGGCCATATTGAAGGACAGCCAATACTGCTGGCCGTTGTAGTCCTTCAGCATTTGAGTACCCACGCGGCGGCCCAGCAGTTCGGGGCGATAAGGGGGGTAGAGGCTCTGGCGCCAGCCGTAGCGCAGGCTGGCTTTCTGCTCGCCAAAGCCATACTGCTGGCCCATAAACAGCGCAATGCCCGAAGCATTGGCCACCATGTCGCCCTTCGAGAAGCCCCAGCCTTCGGAGCGGCCGTCGAACACTTCGATGGTAGTTTGGTAGAGCAGCGCAATGAGGCCGCCCGTGAGCACCGACGCCCGCTCATTAACCCCGCTCCAGCGAAACAGCTCGTACTCGCCGCGGCTAATGGCGTAAGCCGTAGTGGCGTGGCCTACTTTGTCCATTTGCAGCCACTCGCCGTTGTCG
>CALMOO010000712.1:0-3366 GCA_937871705.1 uncultured Hymenobacter sp. | reverse complement strand
CTATGAAACGGTACGCGCTTGGTATACCAGGTTTTACCTAACAAGTAGGAAGTCAATGCATAAATCACCGTAGTGCCTACCACTACCCCAATAAACCGGCCTTGGTGAATGCCGGCTGGGCCAGCCGCTGGGTCAGGGGTAGGCGGCCCAATTTGCGCGTGCGCCGGCGGGTGCAGGCTGAGGCTGGCAGCTACTAAAAAGGGCAATGAATGGCGCATAGCACAAAATTAAGCGGTTAGCTACTGGCTGTTGGCTGCTAGCGTTTAATAACTAACTGCTAAAAACCAGCAGCCAATAGCTAACCGCTTAATTTCAGGCGCGGTGCAGTTGCTGGCCCATGCGCAGGGAGGCATCCACGAAGACCATGCGCGGATTTGCATTGCGCTCGATGTGGTAATGGGCCGTATTTAGCTCCTCGGTGAGCAGGTCGGCGTTGCGCATGGTCACGAACCGGCTGAAACCCTGCACGAACTGCTGCTCGCCGCTGGGCAGGTGCGGCACAAACTGCGGGTCGATGCCAAAGAGCAGCACCTTGCGCAGCAGCCCCAGCGAGAAGCTTAATTGTTCCTTCTGGTTTTCGCGGCCCATTTTCTGAAACTCATCGGCCAGCGCCATCACTTCCGTCATCTTCAAGGTGTAGCAGCGGCGCATCCATTTGATGAAGAAATCGGCGTAGTCGTGGTCAGCACTTTTTTCGCGGCTAGCTATGGCAGTGCCCAGGTTACCTTCAGCTAGCTGCGCCACTTGCCGGGCCTTCACTTCAGAGACCTGGTAGTGCGCCGCGATATACGCCGCAATATCATCTTCCGAAAAAGGCCGCACCACCACCGGCTGCACCCGGCTCAAAATGGTGGGTAGCAGCCGCTCGGGCTCGTGGCTGACGAGCAGGAAAATGGTGGCGGGCGGCGGCTCTTCGAGCAGCTTGAGCACGGCGTTGGCGGCGGCCGGGTGCATCAGCTCGGGCAGCCAAAGAATTACGATTTTAAACTTGGCTTCGAAGGCCTTGAGCGACACTAGTTTGAGCAACGAGCCGGCTTCTTCCTTCGAGATGCTGCCCTGCTTGTTTTCGGCCCCGATGTGCTGCATCCAATCGTTGAAACCCTGGTAGGGATTTTCAGCTAGGAAGGTGCGCCACTCGGCCATAAAGCGGGCGCTGGTTGCGTCCTTAGGCACCGACTTGGTAGTCGTGGTGGGCAGGATAAAGTTGAGGTCGGGGTGCGCCAGCTTGTTGATTTTCAGGCACGCCGGGCAGTAGCCGCAGCTATCGGCGGCCTCGGCGGCGCGGCCTTCGCAGTTGAGGTACTGCGCATAAGCCAGTGCCAAAGCTAGCGCCGCCGAACCTTCGCCACCCCTGAAAAGCTGGGCGTGCGCCACGTGCCCCCGCTGCACCGATTGGCGCAGGGTTTCCTTGAGGGCGAGTTGGTTGGGTATTTGGGCGAAAAGCATTCTACTAAGCTGGTGTGGTTAGCTTTTATTATCCCAAACCCTATCCTTTGCTGTCTGCTTAAATACCTCATCCATAACGCCTTGCTCTACAGCATCATAGTCTAGCCCGCGGCGGCTCATCACGCGCTCGGCCACCTCGGCTACTTTGGGCAGGCGGAAGGTTTCGAAGCCGGCCGCGCCGCCCCAACTGAAGCTTGGGATGAAGGTGCGTGGAAAGCCAGCCCCAAAAATATTGGCCCCTACCCCCACCACCGTGCCGGTATTGAACATGGTGTTGATGCCACACTTACTGTGGTCGCCCATCATGAGCCCGCAGAACGTTTGGCCGGTGTCGACGAAGCGCTGCCGGGCGTGGCTCCAGACCTTCACGGGCGCGTAGTTGTTCTTGAGGTTCGAGGTGTTGGTGTCGGCGCCCAGGTTGCACCACTCGCCAATGACTGAGTTGCCAAGGTAGCCTTCGTGGCCTTTGTTGCTGTAGCCCAGCATAATACTATTCGCAACTTCCCCGCCTACTTTGCAGAAAGGCCCTATAGTATTGTCGCCGCGCAGCTTGGCGCCCGCATTGATGTGGCTGCCTTCGCAAAGTGCCATCGGGCCCTTGAGGATGGCGCCCTCGTGCACCTGCGAGTTTTTGCCTAGATAAATGGGGCCATTTTCGGCATTGAGGATGGCAGCCCGAATTTTCACGCCCTCCTCAATAAAGATGTTTTCTGGCGCATACACGATGGTGTGAACATCGCCGACCGGCTGCGAAGTGCGGCCTTCGGTGAGCAAAGCAAAATCACGGCGAATCTCGACGCCATTGCGCAAAAACAAGTGCCAGGGCCGACTAATAACTACTACGGGCTCTTGCACTTCTATTTGCTCGCGCAAGCCATCCTGAATAAGCTCGGCTATCTGGCTGGCATCGGCGAGGTGCGCAGCCACCAGCATATCGTCGCAGTAGAGGCCTTGGCCGGGCATGAGGGCCTGCACCTGGCGAACGAGCAGGTCGTCGGGGCATACGGCACCGTTGATGACCAGCGCTGGGCCCGTCACCAAGCCGTCTTCGCACACCGGAAACTTAGCTTGCAGGTAAGGCTGCGTGAGGTAGCCTATGGTAGGCGCGGCCAAGTGGCGCTGCCATTTCTCGGCGAGCGTGAGGATGCCGCAACGCAGCGCAGCCACCGGCCGCGTGAAGGTAAAAGGCAGTAAATGCGGCCGAATAGCCGGGTCGTCAAAGAGCAGAACGTGCATATTTCTTTAAGCTGTTGGCTGCTGGCTAGTAGCTGTCAGCTTTTTTCTTTCTCAGAAAAGGTGAATTTACGGCAGGTTATTTGGCCGACGGGCTATAAAAAAACTCCTCCTGGGACTACCAGAAGGAGTTTTGAAAAGCTAACAGCTACTAGCCAGCAGCTAACAGCTCAAAAAGCTATTCTTTGCCCGCGCTGTTCTGCTCTTTCTTGGCGTAGCGGCTGCGGAATTTCTCCACGCGGCCGGCCGTATCGATGAACATGTTTTTGCCGGTATAGAAGGGGTGCGAGGCGCTGCTCACTTCTATTTTAATTACCGGGTAGGTATTGCCGTCTTCCCACTGAATGGTCTCAGCCGAGCTCATCGTGGAACGGGTAATAAACTTGAAGTCCGACGAGGTGTCCTGAAAAACTACCTGGCGGTACTCGGGGTGCGTGTCCTTTTTCATATCGAGAGGGCCTTTTTTACCTGTTAAACCCTGCCGTTTTTGCGGAAGGGACTGCAAAAGTACGCATTAGCCATCGAAAAGCCAACGCCTGATGCTTAGTTAACTACCTTGGCAGGAAGCCCAGCAGGCGGCCCCCGCTTTTGCGCAAGCTGGCTCATCCTCAAAAAGAAGTAATTCATTATATTTGGTTACTTACCGTCCAGCCGTCGGCTCTCCTTATGCAGCATTCTTCTCCTATC
>CALMOO010000711.1 GCA_937871705.1 uncultured Hymenobacter sp. | reverse complement strand
GGCGCTGCAGGTGATGGTAACGCCGGCGCCGATACCGGCTTCTTTGCCAATGCGGCACCCTTCGACCAGGATGCTACGCGAGCCGATGAAGGCGCCGTCTTCGATGATAACGGGCGCAGCCTGCACGGGCTCCAGCACGCCGCCGAGCCCTACCCCCCCGCTAAGGTGCACTCCCTTGCCCACCTGGGCGCACGAGCCCACGGTGGCCCAGGTGTCCACCATCGTGCCTTCGCCCACGTAGGCACCGATGTTGGTGTAGCTCGGCATCAGGATGACGCCGGGGGCCAGGTAAGCGCCGTAGCGCGCCACGGCGGGCGGTACTACGCGCACTTTTTGGCCAGCATAGTCGGTTTTGAGGGCCATCTTGTCGTGGTACTCGAAGGGGCCAACCTCCTGCGTGCTCATCTGGCGGATGGGGAAGTAGAGGATGACGGCCTTTTTCACCCACTCATTGATGGTCCAATTGCCACCTTCTTCGGTGGGCGGCTCGGCTACGCGCAGCTTGCCCTTGTCGAGGTCTTCGATAACGTGCTCAATGGCGGCTTGGGTATCGGGCTGGTCGAGCAGGGTGCGGTCGGCCCAGGCAGCTTCGATGGCTTCTTGGGCGGCAAAACGGTCGAGTACGGGGCTGTGGTGGCTGGTGGTATCCATGAAAAAAGAAAAGTAAAACTGGGCGTAAAAATAGCCCCGCACTTACTTTGGCTTCGAGAAAAAGTAGCTAGCTGCCAGCCGCGCCGCCAAAGAAAGTATTATTAAGCAAAACCAGAAGCCTGCGCCCGCAGATTACCAGCCGGCCCGCTGAACCCAGCGAACGGCGATAAACGGGGTCGTTGCTAAGCCATAATCACGCCCGCGGTGGGTGCGGCAGCTTGCCCAATTTGCCGCGGCACGTAGCATCTTTGGCCGTTGCTACTACCCGGCCCTGGCGGCTGAGCTTGCTGTGCCTAGCCCTATTCC
This sequence comes from uncultured Hymenobacter sp., assembly GCA_937871705.1. GTDB lineage: Bacteria > Bacteroidota > Bacteroidia > Cytophagales > Hymenobacteraceae > Hymenobacter. The sequence goes on along the minus strand of CALMOO010000711.1, from coordinate 3,008 downwards.
TTCTTCGCCGGCGGCCGCGCCGCCTACCATTCTGCTCACCTCGGTGCTTAAGCCCTTGGATGACACGCGGATGTATGGCAAGTTTGCCCGCACCCTGGCGGAGCAGCTGCGCCCGCCGGGCCGGGTGTGGGTGGCCGGGCGCCAGACGCAGCCAGCTACGCGCCCTACCCCCCCAGCGCCGGCCAATGTGGCATTTGCCGGGTTGCTGGCTGGTTCGCGCCTGAGCTTTGGCCGTTTGAGCGCGCAGGTGCGCTATTGGCGCTTGCTGCGGCGGGTGCGGCCGGCCCTGGTAGTAGTGCACGCGCCTGAGCTGCTACCCCTTACGTTGCTTTGGCAGCGGCTGGGGCGCGGCCGGCAGTTTATATATGACATCCAGGAAAACTACGGGCTCAATATTCGCAGCCAGGGCGTGTACCCTGCCTGGCTACGCGGGCTACTGGCCGGCTTGTTGCGCTGGGTAGAAGCCCAGGCCGCCCGCCGCGCCGCCGCGCTGGTACTAGCCGAAGCCAGCTACGCGGCCGAGCTTCCTTACTTGGCGGCGCTGCCGGCCAGCCGGGTGCTCGTGCTGGAAAACAAGTACCAGCCGCAGCCCGGCGAAGTGCTACCCCGCGCCGCGCGCCCCCTACCCCCACTCACTGAGCCGCTGCGCCTTTTATTCTCGGGCACTATCTCGGTGCTGACTGGGGTGCGCGAGGCTATTTTGCTGGCGCGGCAGCTGCGGGTGGCGTGGCCGGGCGGGGCACAGCTCACCATTATCGGGTTTTGCCAGCAGCCAGCACTGCTGGCCGAGCTGCAGCAGCTGGCAGCTACTGAAGCCAACTGGCTGACGCTGATTGGTGGCGCCGAATTGGTGCCCCACAGCCAGCTGGTGGCCGAAATCGGGCGTAGCCACTTGGGCCTGCTTGCCTACCCCCCCCACCCCAGCACGGAACGTTGCCGGCCCACCAAGCTGTTTGAGTACCTGGCTCACGGCCTGCCGCTGGTGGTGCCGCCCAATCCATTGTGGGCCGAGCTGGTGCAAGCGTACGAGGGGGGGGTAGTAGTTGATTTTAGCCAGCCAACCGCCGCCGCACAGGTAGTTGAGGCGCTGCGCACCACCGTTTTTTATCCCGCTGGAGTGCCCACCGACGAAGTGCTTTGGTCGGGTGAGGGCAAAAAATTACGGTATTTGCTGGAAAGCCTCTTGCCGGCTACCACCTTTGTGCCCGCTTAGCGCCGCCTGGAGATGGTAATTTTGGGGCGCTACTATCCAAACTCTGTATTCTCTGGCTGGTAACTGCTGGCTCTCATCCTCCCCTCCCACCCACTTTTACACCCTTACTCAATGGCTTCTCCTACCACCTTGCGCCACGCCGAAATTGCGGGCGTGGGCCACTACGTGCCTGACCGCGTTGTCAAGAACGCTGACCTCGAACAGCTTATGGAAACCACCGATGCCTGGATTCAGGAGCGCACGGGCATTCAGGAGCGCCGCTGGTTTGAGGAAGGCAAGGATACCACCGCGGGCATGGGCGCCGAGGCGGCTCGCCGCGCGCTGGCCGCCGCCGGCCTCACCCCCGACGACGTGCAGCTTATCGTCTTTGCCACGCTTTCGCCCGATTACTTTTTTCCGGGCTCGGGCGTGCTTATGCAGCGCGAGCTAGGCATTAAAGGCAACATACCAGCCCTGGACGTGCGCAATCAGTGCTCGGGCTTTGTTTATGGGCTGTCGGTGGCCGACCAGTTTGTGCGCACCGGCATGTACGACACGGTGCTCGTAGTGGGCTCTGAAATCCATTCTTCGGGCCTCGATAAAACTACGCGCGGCCGGGCCGTGTCGGTTATCTTCGGCGATGGCGCCGGGGCAGTGGTGCTGCGCCCATCCTCGCAGGAAGGCCACGGCATCCTGAGCACACACCTGCACGCGCAGGGTGAGTTTGCCGAAGAGCTGATTGTGAAAGAGCCGGGCTCAAACCGTGAGGGCCGGGTGCAGTACGTGCTCGACCACGAGCTCGACCTCTACCCCTACATGAACGGCCAGAATGTATTTAAGCACGCCGTGGTGCGCTTCCCGCAGGTAATTAAGGAAGCGCTCGACCAGAACGACTACCAGCCGCAGGACATCGACCTGCTCATTCCGCACCAAGCCAATTTGCGCATCACGCAGTATGTGCAGCAGAAAATGGGCCTGCCAGACGAGAAGGTATTCAGCAACATTCAGCGCTACGGCAACACCACGGCGGCCAGTATTCCGATTGCCCTCAGTGAGGCGTTGCAGCCAGGCCGCATTAAGCGCGGCGACCTCGTGTGCCTGGCCGCCTTCGGCTCGGGCTTTACCTGGGCCTCGGCCCTTATTAAATGGTGATTTTTTGGCTGTTAGCTGATGGCTATTGGCTGTTAGCTTTTTATTTAACCGAAAGAGCTAACAGCTAATAGCTAAAACATGACCATTACTGAGGAAAACTATCTCAAAACTATTTATAAGCTGGCTGAAGCTGCGCCTGGCCAGGATGTGAGCACCAACCGCATTGCGGCGGCGCTGGCTACCCGCGCCGCCTCCGTGACGGATATGCTACGGCGGCTGGCCGAAAAGGAGCTGCTGCGCTACGAGAAGTACCGCGGCGTGCAGCTCACGCCCGAGGGCCAGCGGGTGGCCTTGCTCACGGTGCGCAAGCACCGACTCTGGGAGGTTTTTTTGGTGCAGCAGCTCGGCTTTAATTGGGATGAGGTGCACGATGTGGCTGAGGAGCTAGAGCACGTGCAGTCGCCGCTGCTAATACGCCGGCTTGATGAGTTTCTGAAATTCCCTACCCTCGACCCCCACGGCGACCCTATTCCGGCCGAAGACGGGGCTATGCGCCGCCCTACCCACCGCCTGCTGGCCGACCTGAGCGTGGGCGAGCGCGGCACGCTGGCGGCAGTCAAAGACACGTCCGTTCCCTTCCTGCAATATCTTGATAAAGTAGGTCTGCCTCTAGGAGCCCACCTTAAAGTGCTGGACAAAGTTGAGTATGATAACTCGCTAGAGC
>CALMOO010000710.1:1357-3329 GCA_937871705.1 uncultured Hymenobacter sp. | reverse complement strand
CTGCATGTTCGTCTTCACCCCGCGCACCCGAAACTCGTCCAGGGTACGCAGCATTTTTTGGGCCGCGCTGGCTAGCGTGGGAGCCTGGGTAGACACTTTTACCAGCAGCGAGTCGAAGAACGGCGAGATAATAGCGCCCTGATACACCGAGCCCTGGTCGAGTCGAATGCCGAAGCCGCCCGCCGAGCGGTACGCCACCACCGTGCCGTAGTCAGGCTTAAAGTCGTTGGCGGCGTCTTCGGTCGTGATGCGGCACTGCACGGCCACGCCCATGCGCGGCACCACCACGTCGGGCCCCAGCCCGATTTCGGGCGACTCAAGCGGCAGGCCAGAGGCAATGTAAATCTGCGTCTTAATCAAATCAATGCCCGTAATCATCTCGGTCACGGTGTGCTCGACCTGAATGCGGGGATTGACCTCTATGAAGTAAATACGGTCCAGTTCGGGATTCACCAGAAACTCCACCGTGCCCACATTATCGTAGCCCACGGCACGGCCAATCTTCAACGCATACTCATAAAGCCGGCTGCGGAGCGACTCGGTCAAATCCACGGCGGGCGCTACTTCTACCACTTTCTGAAAGCGACGCTGCACCGAGCAGTCGCGCTCGTAGAGGTGCGTGAGGTGGCCGTGCTGGTCGCCCACCAGCTGCACTTCGATATGCTTGGGCCGCTCCACAAATTTTTCCAGAAACACCGTGTCGTCGCCAAAGGCATTCTGCGCCTCATTGCGGGCCTCAAAAAATCCTTTCTCCAGCTGGTCGTCGTCGCGGATGACGCGCATGCCCCTACCCCCCCCGCCGCTGGCAGCCTTCAGCATGACGGGGTAGCCGATGCGGTGCGCCTCGCGCTGGGCAGTTTCGAGGTCTACCAAGGCGGCCTCGCTGCTCTCGATGAGTGGCACCTGGCACTGCTGGGCTACTTCCTTGGCGGCTACTTTGTCGCCGAGGGCTTCCATCACCTCGGGGCGCGGGCCTACGAAGATGATGCCTTCCTCGCGGCAGCGACGGGCCAGGTCGGCGTTCTCGCTCAGGAAACCGTAGCCGGGGTGAATGGCATTGGCGCCGTTTTCCTTGGCCAGCTTAATAACACCTTCAATGTCGAGGTAAGGCCGCAGCGGCTCGTCGTCGCGGCCAATCTGGTAGGCCTCGTCGGCCTTGTAGCGGTGCAGCGAGTTGCGGTCCTCGTAGGTATAGAGGGCCATCGTGGGGATGCCCAGCTCGGAGGCGGCGCGAAAGACCCGAATAGCGATTTCGCCCCGGTTGGCCACGAGCAACTTGGTGATTTTCATACAAGCTAAGGTTAGAAGTAGCAGCTGATTGGCGGCTAAGCTACGTTGCGGCCCTCAGTCCGTCCTACACCAGCCCTACCCCCTCACGCCGGCGCCAGTATCTTTGTGGGCTATTTTTCTTTGTTTTTATGCATATCGAGGTTCTTAAATCCAAGATTCACCGCGTCAAAGTCACCCAAGCCGAGCTGCACTACGTGGGCAGCATCACCATTGACGAAGACTTGCTTGACGCGGCCAACATGGTTGAAAATGAGAAGGTAACGGTCGTGAACGTCAACAACGGCGAGCGGCTCGAAACCTACACCATTCGCGGCGAGCGCGGCACAGGCACCATCTGCCTCAATGGCCCCGCCGCCCGTAAAGTGGCTGTGGGCGATGTAGTTATTGTCTTCTCCTACGCCCTCATCGACTTTGCCGAAGCTCGTGAGCACAAGCCTACTGTGGTGTTCCCGGACCAGCATAACCAATTGACATAGTGCTGCTTCGTAACAATCTGCTGACGTGCCAGTAGTATGCGTTTGTACTATTTAATGCGTAATTAGCACATTGACCACTAAACACTAGCCCATTGAAGCAGCTCCTTACCATTCTTAAGTACGCGCTCCTGCTGAGCATCTCGGGCGCCCTGATGTGGTACGCCGTGCGCGGGCAAGACCTTTCGCGCATCGGCCACTACATCCGC
>CALMOO010000710.1:0-1347 GCA_937871705.1 uncultured Hymenobacter sp. | reverse complement strand
GGCCAATTATTTCTGGCTCATCGTCACCAGTATTATCACAATGCTCGGCTATTTCAGCCGCGCCTACCGCTGGCAGATGCAGCTCGACGCCTCCAAAACGCCGGCGCCTTACTGGAACGTCTACCACGCCATGATGGTGGGCTACCTCGCCAACCTGGTGCTGCCCCGCATGGGAGAGGTTATCCGCTGCTCAGTGCTGCGGCGCACCAGCGGCGTGCCGGTGCAGGTGGCCTTGGGCACGGTCGTGACTGAGCGCGTCATCGACGTCTTTGTGCTGCTACTGCTTCTGGGCAGCACCTTGCTACTTGATTTCAAGACGTTCTGGACGTTCTTCAACGACAAGCTGCTTGGCGGCCAGGCCGACTCGATAGCCCGCAACCCTACCCCCCTGGTTATCGCGGCCCTCATCGGGCTGGTGCTGCTGGCGGCCACTACCTACGTGCTGTTTCGCAACCTCGAAAAGCTGCGGCAACTTGCGTTTTTCAACAAGGCCGTCGTGTTTATCAAAGGCCTGCTTGCCGGCGTATTCAGCATTCTGAAGCTAAAAAACAAGGGCTTGTTCTTATTCCACACACTCTTTACCTGGGGTGTGTACTACCTGCTCGACTACCTGGCCTTCTTCTGCTTTCCCGAAACGTATAACCTCGACATGCGCGCCGGCCTGGCTGTGCTCACCTTCGGAGCCTTCGGCATGGCGGCTCCGGTGGCGGGCGGCATCGGGCCGTTTCACGTTATGGTGCAGGGCATTTTGCTGGTTTATGGCATTAGCAAGGAAGCCGGCATTGCCTACGCCCTGGTGGTGCACGGCGCCCAAACGCTGCTGGTGGTGCTGCTAGGTGGCATCAGCTTTATTGCCGTGGCCGCCGCCGACCGCCGCAGCGTAGCCGCCGAAGCCGAGGCCCTGGCCAACGAGCCGCTCACGACGGAGTAGGTTTTCATTTAACATTTATCAATCATCATTTAACATGCTGACAGCACAAGAAGCTGACCTGCTGTGAGATGACAGTTTATAAAGCAGAAGCAATGCAACGTGGGCGCTGGCTGCTTGTTAAATGGTAATTAATAAATACTGAATGAAAATGACTCAAGACAAAATCCTACCCCCCTCCCAGCTGCCCGCCACGCTCGATGCCTGGCGCCGGGCCGGCGAGCGCATCGTGTTCACCAACGGCTGCTTCGACCTGCTACACCTGGGCCATGTCGACTACCTCGAAAAGGCCCGCGCCCTCGGCGACCGCCTGGTGGTGGGCCTCAACACCGACGCTTCGGTGAGCGGGCTCAAGCCCGGCCGGCCTATTCAGGTTGAACCTTGCGGGGCCCCCACCTTGGCCGCCCTGGCCTCCGTCG
>CALMOO010000709.1 GCA_937871705.1 uncultured Hymenobacter sp. | reverse complement strand
CCCGGCCCGGGCGTGCCGATGAAGAGCGTCGCCGACCTCGCCAAGTTCAACGACGTGCTCAAGGCCAACGGCACGCCCGACATGCGCTACAAGGCCAATAAAACGGCAACCTCGACCAGCACGCAAACCGGCCCCATGACTAAAGCCGGCAAGCCCGACATGCGCTACAAAACCAACAAGACGAAGACCACCACTACGACCAGTAAGATGTAGTTTCTGAAGCGACACGAATCCCTTCCTACCCCGTGGGGAGGGATTTTTTGTGGCCTATCCAAAACAAAATAGCCTTTCTTTTTTAAATACATTCGCTTATAAATCAGCTTATTGTCAATTTATGCTACTAGTTCTTACTGTTTCTACCTTCTATGCTTTTCTGGCCGTACTCGTCGGCTTGCTGGTGCTGTTGCTGCTGGCTAAGTCGCTACTCGGCATCGTCGTGATTGGCGAATTGGAAGTAGGCATTGTAGCCAAGAAATTTGCCCGCACCAGCCTAGCCGCGGGCCGTCTGATTGCGCTGGAGGGCGAGGCCGGCTTGCAGGCCGATACACTGGCGCCCGGCTGGCATTTCTTTCTGTGGCCCTGGCAGTTTGCCGTTACGAAAGAACCGATGGTGGTAGTACCGCAAGGTGAAATTGGGCTAGTGGTAGCCAACGGTGGCGCGCCCATTCCGCCGAGCCACATGCTGGGGCGGGTAGTAATCTGCGATGACTACCAAGACGCTCGCGCTTTCCTGCTGGCAGGGGGCGAGAAGGGCCGGCAGCTGGGCATTCTAACGGCGGGCACGTATCGTATTAATACTGCCCTCTTTACCATCATCACGCGCCGCAATGCTGAGTCGATGGGCATGAGCGCCGATGAGCTGGCCGTATACCGGGTGGTGCCCGATGCGGTGGGCATCGTAACGACCCTCGACGGTGTACCGATTGAAGCGGGCGAAATCGCGGGGCCGGTCATTCCGGAGCACGATAATTTTCAGGATGGCCAGCGCTTTTTGGCGGCGGGCGGGCGGCGCGGCTTGCAAGAGCAGGTGCTGCTGAGCGGCGCCTGGAACCTGAATCCCTGGTTTTGCCGCGTCGAGCAGGTGCCCATGACCGAGATACCGATTGGCCACGTGGGGGTAGTAATTTCATTTGTGGGCCGCCCGGCGCAAGATGTGAGCGGGGCTGATTTTACCCACGGCAACCTGGTGGAAGCCGGCCACAAAGGCATCTGGGTGACGCCGCTTTACCCCGGCCGGCAGCCCCTAAACACGCGCATCATGCGCGTCGAGCTGGTGCCTACTACCAACATTGTGCTCAATTGGGCCGTCCGTACCGAAGCGCATGGCTACGACAACTCGCTGAGCAGCATTACGGTGCGTTCGCGCGATGGCTTCTCGTTTAACCTCGACGTGGCTCAGATTATCCACGTGGCGGCGCTGGATGCGCCGCGCGTTATCTCGCGGGTAGGCTCGATGCAGAACTTGGTCGACCACGTGCTGGAACCCATCGTGGGCAACTATTTCCGCAACAGCTCGCAGGAATATACGGTGCTCGACTACCTCACCAATCGGGCTGAGCGCCAGCGCGATGCGGCCACCTTCATTCGGGTAGCGCTGGCTACGTACAATGTGCAGGCTGTAGATACACTCATTGGCGACATCGTGCCGCCCGCCCAGCTCATGACTACCCAAACCGACCGTAAGCTGGCCGAGGAGCAGCGCAAAACTTACGAGGTGCAGCAGGCCGCCCAAACCCAGCGCCAGGCGCTGGTACGCGAAACCAGCATTGCCGACATTCAGAGTGAGCTGGTAAAAAGTGAGCAGGGCGTAAATATTGCCGAGTTAAACGCCAACTCGCAAGTTAAGAAAGTGCGCGGCGAGGCTGAAGCTGCCAAGCTGCGAGCCGGCGGCGAAGCCGAAAGCACGCGCCTGCGCGCCATTGCCGATTCGGAGGCAACCCGCCTGCGGGGGGTAGGCGAGGCCGAAGCCATTCGGGCCATCGGCCAAGCCAAGTCGGAGGCCTACCGCGTAGGCGTCGACAGCCTCGGCACCCGCGAGTTTACGGCTTTGCAGCTCATGCAAATTATTGGTGACCGCCAGGTAAAAATCACCCCCGACATTCAAGCCAACGGCGGCACCAACGCCGGTAGCGGTGGCTTAGTAGAAGCTTTGGTTGGCTTGCTGGTGCGGGCGCAAGCCGAGCCAAGTGCCGGCGCAGCGCCCGGAGCGGCAGCTACTCCGCCAGCGCCGGAAGTATCCGCCGCATAGCCATCAGTTTTCAACCTGCCTAAAGAACGTTCGCCTTGCTACTTAAAGAAGCAGGGCGAACGTTCTTTAGGCAACTAGCTTACTGGCAGTGGTATTTCTTCCAGTTGCACGGGGCGGCTGAATACCTCTTCGAGCGAAATGAGGGTTTCGGTGCGCTCTACCCCTTCTATCTGCTGCACTTGGTCGTGCAGCACGTTGCGTAGGTGCTGGGTATCGCGGCACGCGAGGCGGGCAAACAGGTTGTAGCTCCCCGTTGTGAAGTGCACGCTTACTACTTCCGGAATGCCGCGTAGCAGGGCAATTACGCTGTCGCAATACGAGCTTTTAAGCAGAAAAATGCCTAGAAAAGCTTGAATACCGTAGCCGACTTTTTGTAAATCGAGGTCCAGCGTAGCGCCGCGTACTACGCCTAGCTCCTCCAGGCGCGTCATGCGCACGTGGATGGTGCCACCCGATACGTGCAGCTGGCGCGCAATTTCTGAATAAGGCAATTTGGCATCCTGCACCAGCAGATTCAGAATGCGGCGGTCCGTGTCATCTAGTTCGTAGGTGCGAGACATTTGCAGATTTATGATAGATGTTTCAAATTTAGGGTGTTTTTACTATCGATTAAGTATTTTTTAATGTTTTTTTACTCACTATTTGCAAAGCTCGTTTTTAGCGCTTTATCTTTGGCACAGCAAACGCAACCGGCGTAGCTACTCCAAACCTTGTAGTGTGGTGAAATTGGCAGACACGCCCTCCTATCTCGAGGGTGAAGAGACTGGGATAAATTGCGGCTTTTCGGGGCGGCGACTAACCACTTCGTGGAGGTTCAAGTCCTTCCGCTACAGCAATTTAAAAAAGGCGGCTTCCTTGCGGAAGTCGCCTTTTTCGTTTATAAGCCCGATAGCCTTAACGCTCAGCGTCTAAGCCAGACTTCTTCAACGAGTTGCTACCCCCTGCTGCTGGCGGAACTGGCTCACGCCCCGGTCCAGGAAGCTGCTGAATTGGTTGATGTCGGGCTCGTAGGCGACAGGCGCCGTAAGGGGCTTGTCGGCCGGGTCGTTGGGGTCGAGCAGCACGTAGTAAGGCTGGGCGTTGAAGCCGTAGTGCGTGATTTGCAGGTCGGCGTTGCGCTTGCCAAGGGTGGTTTTCAGCTGCTTGTCGCGCGGCGAAACGTATTGCTCAGCAGTGGGTAGCTCGGCTTTATCATCCACATAGAGCGCTACTACTACATAGTCGTCGCGCAGGCGCTTTAGTACCTGCGGGTCGCTCCAGACGGAGGCTTCCATCTTGCGGCAGTTCACACAGGCGTGGCCAGTGAAGTCGATAAAGATGGGTTTGTGCTGGGCGCGGGCGCAGCGCTTGGCCTGCTCCAAGTCGAAGTAGCCAGCCAGTCCATGCGGCAGCTCCAGAAACTCGGCGTAGCGCGGAGCTTCGCACTGCGTGGGCAGGTTGGCTTTCGCCAAGGCCCTACCCCCCTCGCCGCCGCTGCTAGCGATGGAGAAGTCGTGGCTGCTCTGCGGCGGCAGGTAGCCGGCCAGCAGCGGCAGCGGCGCCCCAAACAAGCCCGGTATCAGATACGTCATAAAGCTGAACGCCAGCACGGCCATCAAGAGTCGGCCTACGCTCAGGTGCTCAAGCGCCGAGTCGTGCGAGAGGCGATACTTGCCCAGCAGATACAACCCCAGCAGGGCCGACAGCACTATCCACAACACTAGGTACACGTCGCGGGTGAGTATGCCCCAATGGTAAGCTAAGTCCACCATGCTCAAGAACTTGAGCGCCAGCATCAGCTCCACGAAGCCCAGCACCACCTTCACGGTATTGAGCCAGCCGCCCGAGCGGGGCAGGCTTTTGAGCATAGAGGGGAAAATAGCAAACAGCGTGAACGGCAGCGCAAACGCCAGCGAGAAGCCCACCATGCCTACTACCGGCGCCAACGTCTGGCCGCGGGCCGCAAGGCCCAGCACCGTCGCCACGATGGGCCCCGTGCAGCTAAACGACACCAGCACCAGCGTAAAAGCCATGAAGAACACGCCCAACCAGCCACCTTTGTCGGCTTGCGTATCAGCCTTGTTGACGAGCGAGTTGGGCAAATTGATTTCAAAAAGCCCTAAAAACGACAGCCCAAACACCACGAACACCACAAAAAACACAAGGTTGGGCAGCCAGTGCGTAGCCATGAAATTGGGACCTTCCTCGCCCAACAAACGCGCTACTACCACGCCAATAAGCGTGTATATCAAGATGATGCTCAAGCCATAAACCAATGCCTTCAGGATTCCCCGGCTGCGGCTATCCTGCCCGCCGGTGAAGTACGACACCGTCATGGGCACCATCGGAAATACGCAGGGGGTAAGCAGCGCCGCCAGGCCCGACAAAAACGCCAGTAGCCCAAAGCTCCAGAGGCCGCCCGCATCGGCGGTAGGTGCAGCCACGGCAACAGGGGTAACAGCTGCAGTTGCCACAGTAGCACCCTGGGTACTAGTTGGCGCTTGCGCCAGCGCAACAACTTGGCCGGTTGCGACGGTAGCCGTATCGGGGCTGGGAGCAGCAGTAGTAGCCGAGGCCAGTGCTGCTAGTGGCGTAGCAGCTGGTGTGCCGGGCTTAACGGCACTGGCTACCGGAGCCGGCGCAGGGGGGGTAGGGGCCACTGCAGGGCTCCCCCCCGCCGTTACGGTAAGCGGACCAAATGTGAGCGCCT
>CALMOO010000708.1:3164-14555 GCA_937871705.1 uncultured Hymenobacter sp. | reverse complement strand
TGGCCGGCCTGGGCCGCCGCAAGCCAGCGCAAAGCCCCGCGCACCGCCGGCTGAGCGGCTGGCGCGGGCACGGTAGCGAGCAGGTGTGGCGCGGCGGCGCCCTTCAGCTCGCCGGTGAGGCGCAGGGTAGCCTCGGGAAAGGGCTGGGGCGTGAAGCCGGCCTTCTTCACATAAGCGCGGGTTTGCTGCTGCACCTGCTTGAGCAAGCGCAGGGCGCGGTACTCGTAGGGGCGCGCCGCGGCGGGCTGGCTGGTGCGCAGGCGCAGCTCGGCAGCCCACATCTCGTCGAGCACCGCGTGAAGCTTGGCCTTCACGGCGGGCTCCAGAAAGTCGGCGGTTTCGGCATCGTCGTGCTTGTGGATGTAGGGGTCCATGAGCGCATCGGTTTCGGCCGTGGGCGAAGCGTTGCGTGCCGAGCTAGGCGGCCCGGCCGCGTGGTCATGGTCGCCGTCCTCGGCGGTAGGCGCGTGGGCGGCGGCCGTTGCGGCCGGCGCATCCTCGTCCTCCGCAATGGGCGAAGGCGGACCAGCCGTAGCGCCAATGCCTTTTTCGGCTTCTTCGCCCAAAAACTTGCCGTAGCGCAGCCGCAGCGACTGCTGGTCGAAGCCCAGCGCATTGGCCCGGTTCGTAAACTCGGCCGCCGTAAGTTTATTCCTCTCAGCTAACAGCTTTTCGGTATCGATAATTATCTGGCGCTCACTGCGGAAGTAAGCCGGCGCCGTGTTCACACCCATGCCCATATCGAGGGCGCTGGTAGCGGCGGCGGTGTCTTGCCACTGCACCAGGTAGGTGTCGGAGCGGGCACTTTGGCCGTGGTTGTCACGGGCCTGGATGTAGAAATACAGCTCGTCGCCGTAGGTCATGCCCAGCTTGGGCAAACTAAGTGAATTGGTAAGTGTGCTCAGCGCCGGCTGCCCACCCAAGCCCGCGCTGAGGTCGCGGCGCACCTCGTGAAACTTCACCGCCTCGCCCTGCCCCTGCGCCACCGTAATGACCAGCTCGGCGTGGCTCAGGCCATAATCATCGCGCAGAGTAGCGCGCACCGGCACCTCGGGCCGAGTGCCCACAGCGGCGATAAGTGTGTAAGGCTTAGGCGTCTGAATACGTACTACCGGCACTTGGTCGGGCCGCACGTCAATGGCGTAGTCGTCGGATACCTGGCCGGCGTAGCGCAGCCGGTACAAGGCCGGCGCGAGCATCATCTGCTCCGCAAAAAAGGCGCTTGGCTGGCCAGTCAGCGGCTGCAGGCGTACTTTATGCTCCCCTATTTCTAGCGTAGGTAGCGTTTTTTCAACGCGATTCACCTGCACCACCCAGCGCACCCGCGCGCCTTGCGGGCATTGAAACGAAGCCTGCGCCGGTACAAATGCCGCCCGCCGCGTGTAAGCTGGCGGCGTCACGAGCAGGCTCACTTTCGTGATGCGCGCGGGCCCGGCGGCCGTTATTTTGTGCGCTGGGTCGGGGGTGAAATGCACCGCTACGCTGGCTGGCTTGACGGCCCGTTGGGCAGGGGGTAGCAGCCACAGTCCTGCCGCTCCTAGTAAGGATAGGGCACTCAGCAGGAGGGACTTCTTGAAGGAAAACGGCAGCAGTGCCGCGCCGTTTGCCGTGAGTTGCGCGAGTTGCTGGGCTACGCGCTCTTGTTGCAATTGGCCCAGCAGCGGCAGGTCGGCGGGGTTTTGCAGCAGCAGGCCAGTACTGTCTTCCAACTCCGGGTACTGCCGGTCGAGCTGGCGCGCCACTGCTTCCGGGCTCAGCTGATACGAGTATAGCCGCCACCATGCGCCCGCCAAAATCAGCACCGCCAGCGCTACCCAGATGGGTAGGCTGCTGGGCCAGCGATGACCCAGCGCCAAGACCAACAAGCTCGCCGCCAATGTAGGCAGCAGCACCGCCGCCGCATGGCGCTGGGCGTAGCTGCGCCCTACCCCCCCGAGCAGCCGCCGAGCCTGGAGTAAGTCGCTGGTTGCGAAAGGAACGACGACGGTTTGCATCATGCCAAAGAAGGTAAAGTGAGGGCCGCGCGCCGGTGGGCCAGCCAGCGCTCCAGGGCCAACAGCAAGCCCGCCGCCAGCACCACCCAGGGCCGCAAGTCGAGCAGCCGAAAGGCCGTCGGGGCTAGAAGTTTCCTACCCCCCTGGCCAGCCCGAACAGGCCGCTGCGCGGGGCCGAGGCGGCGCTGGTCGTGGGCGTTCAGGCGGGCTAGCGTGGGGCCAGTGGGGTCGGGTTGGAGCAGGCTCAGCAGCAGCGCGGGCAGCGCCGGGCTATCGGGCAGCTCGCTCCAAGCGGGGTTGAGGCGGGTCGAGAATTGGTAAAAAGCCCCTTGCCCAACTGGTTGCCGGGCCAGCACGGCGCGGCCACGGCCATCCGTCCAAAGCACGTCGGCGTTGGCGCCCGCCGGCTGCTGCGTGTGCCGCCAGATGGTGACGGGCGCCGCCTCATCCAGCGCCGGCGCCAAAAGCCCGGTGGTGTCGGCCTCGCCCGGCCCAGCGGCGGCTTGCCACAGGTGCAAGCCTTGGCGCACCTGCCCGCGCCAGATTTCTGGCACCGGCGCCGCCGAGAGCCAGAACAGCCAGTCGGGGGCATTGGCTGCAGTAGGCAGGGTAGGCGCCACTGTCAGCGCCAGCGAACCAGGTAGGCCCGCACTCGCCGCCCGCAAGGCCGCGCGCAGGTAGCGGGCGTCTTCGGCGTAAGCTGGGGTCGTGTATACCCACACCCGCAGCGCGGCCGGCTGCACCAACACAGCGGCTGGCGCGCGGCCCGAGTCGGCGGGCGTGGCCGGCAACGGTAGTACTTGCGCCTGGCCATTGCGCGGTGTTTCGTAGCGAAGAGGGGGTAGGGCGGGCCCAGTGAGCTTTTGCCCCGCCGCAGGCCGCGCCACGCGCACCGTGCGGAAGGTCGTTTGCTGCTCGGTGCCGTAGCCCACGAGTAGGCGCAGGCTGTCGGCGGTGCCGTTGGCCGCTTGCACCCAGGTCGAGGCGGTAGGCAGGGGTAGGGTTTGCCAGGTTAGGTTGGAGGGAAGCGGGCGGTGGGTGCCTTGCATGCCGCGCAGCGTGGCCGGCGTTAGCACGTACAGCGGTTGGCCGGCAAAGGTGTCGGCCGCCTGCCGGATACGCTCCCAATAAAAGCCCGACGCAGCAGCTTGGCTCAGCGCCGATACACTATCCGTGCGCCGCCCCAGCGAATCGGCCTGCCAAGCTGCTGCCGAAACTTTGGGCAGCCCCTGGCTCAGCCAGCGCAGCGCATAGCCCCGTCGCCGCAGCGCATCGATGCTCGGCCGCACGGCCGCCAGCGAGCTAGTGCCCATCAACTCGGGGCTCACCAGCACTTGCCCGCGGCCGGGGGGTAGGGCATGCCGCCACGTTGGGCCAGCTACGGCCACGGCTAGCACGGCCAGCAGCGCCGCCCGCAGCAGCAGCAGTAGCACTTGCTCCAGGCGCAGGTTGCGCATACGGCGGTTGGCCCCGGCCGCCAGCCAGCGCAGGCTGCCCACCGCCACCTCCCGTCCCGGCCGGCGATTCCAGAGGTGAATGGCCAGCGGCACCAAAAGGCCCAGCAAGGCAAGCAGCGCAGAAGGATTAGTGAGAGTAAACAAATGGAATTAACTAAAAACTGTCGTTCCCCTTCGCAATGACAAACGGGTTAACTCATCAGCTGGCGTCGTTTCAAAAACTCGCGCATTGCGCCATCCAGCGGTTCGGCGGTGCTGAGCTGGTGGTAGTCGAGCCCCTGTCGGCGCGCGGTTTGGGCCGTGTCGCGGAGCCACTGCTGGAGCTGCTGCTGGTAAGCCGGGCGCTGCTGGTCGGCATCAAGCTGAATGGTTTGGCCGGTTTCGAGGTCGCGAAAGGTAATGGGGCCTTTGTAGCTGAACTTCAATTCATTGCCCGCTACCAGGTGCAGCAGCAGCACGTCGCCGCTCACGGCGCGCAGGCGGCCCAGCAGGCGGTTTATCTCGCCGTGTTCTTCGTATAAATCACTGACGCAAACCGTTAACGCCCGTTGGCGCCGGGCCGTAAGGGGCGCCAGCGTGGTGATGCTGGGGAAGGTGCCCGTAGCCTCGGCGGTTTCGAGGGTGTGGTAGAGGCGCGGCAGCTGGCGCGTATCGGCGCGGGCGGGCAGGTGCTGCAAGCCTTCGGGGCTCAAGATGCTCAGGCCCACGGCATCGCCCTGCTTCTGGGCCAGGTAAGCGAGCGCGGCCAGTAGCAGCCGGGCGTAGTCGAGCTTGCTGAGGCCATTATCGTCGCGGTGGTTCATGCTGGCGCTGGCATCGAGCAAGAGATTCACCGTGAGACTCGTATCAACCTCCGACTCGCGGATGTAGTAGCGGTCCGACCGCGCCGCCAGCCGCCAGTCGAGGCGGCGTAGGTCGTCGCCGGGCTGGTAGGGCCGGTATTGGCTGAACTCCATGCCTACCCCATGCCGCCGGCTGGCGTGCGCACCCGCCAGGAAGCCTTCGGCCGCTCGCTTGGCAGCCAGCGGCAGGTTACGCAGGGCAAAGAGGAGTTTGGGAGTTAGCATTTAATCATTAACAGTGAACAAGCGGCTGGAAACGGTCATGTATGCCAAGTAGCAGCTAATTTTTATTTAACAGATGCATAGTATTCCACAATGCATTCATTGCTTCAATATTCATTACCCAGATAAAATCCCTCTCGTTTATTTTAATAAATTCATATCTTTTGGTTTTGCCATTTAATAAAGCATTTTTCTCTAAAAGAGTCAAAAAACCATCCATAAGGATTTCTCCTTCAAATCCAGAAGGTGTTGAATAGTAAACCTTTTCATAGCCTAGTACAGTGTAGACGCCATCCTCCCGTTGAATTCCGACTAATGCTGTCTTGCCTACACTATTTAAATGCTGAATTATACCTGAGCTTTCATCCCTATAGTGTATGCCAGAAAGCTTATCCAGCATATTTCGTCTGATTCTAGCTTTTATTATATTGATATTTTTCATGTATGGCATAGCCGAGACTGAAACAAACGACAATTAACTGTTGAGTATTAAATGTTAATTGATTTCAGCAATTCCGCCACCGCATCATCAGGCGTAATATTCTCCGCTTCGGCATTGAAGTTCAACAGCACCCGGTGCCGCAGCACCGGCGGCGCCAGCGCCCGAATGTCATCGAGCGTAGCTGCGAAGCGGCCTTGCAGCAGCGCCCGCGCTTTGGCGCACAGTATGAGCGCCTGCCCGGCGCGCGGCCCCGCGCCCCAGCGGCCGTAGTCCTTGATAAACTTCACTTCTGACGTGGCCGGGCGCGTGGCCCGCACCAGCCGGTTCACGAAGCTCAGCAGCTCGGGGCTGAGGCTCACCTGCCGCACCAGCTGCTGCAATTGCCGAATATCCTCGCCGCCTAGGATGGGGCGCACTTCCGCGCGAGCCGAGCCAGTGGTGCCGCTGAGCACCGCCATTTCCTCCTGCTCGGTGGGGTAGCCGATGCGCACGTACAGCAAGAAGCGGTCGAGCTGCGCCTCGGGCAGGGGGTAGGTACCGCTCTGCTCGATAGGGTTTTGGGTGGCCAGCAAGAAGAACGGCTTGGGCAGGGCATGCTCCTGGCCAGCGTACGTCACGTGGCCTTCCTGCATGGCTTCGAGCAGGGCCGCCTGAGTTTTGGGCGGCGTCCGGTTTATCTCATCGGCCAGCACGAGGCTGGCGAAGATGGGCCCTTGGTTGAATTTGAACGAGCGGTGCCCCGTGCCGTGGTCTTCCTCCAGCACCTCAGTGCCCAGAATGTCGGTCGGCATCAGGTCGGGCGTAAACTGGATGCGGCGAAACGGCAAGTCGGTGGCCGAAGCTAGCGTGCGCACCAGCAGCGTTTTGGCCAGGCCCGGCACGCCTTCGAGCAGCGCGTGGCCGCCGGCTAGCAGCGCCACCAGCACCTCGTCGAGCACCGCCTCCTGGCCCACAATGATTTTACCGATTTCGGCCTTGAGCACGGGCAGCTTGGCGAGTAGCGTTTTTACGTCTTGTTCGGTCATTTAAAAATAAAAATGGTCGTCATGCTGAGCTTGCGAAGCAGCTCTACCACACCGCGGGGGGTAGTAATTCAACGAAGCGGTAGAGAGACTTCACGTTGTTCAGCACGACGTTCAGTAAAAATTAGCTTAATGCATACAGCAGAATATTGACGCCAAACTTGGTGTTGTCTTCGGCCAGGAAGCGCTTGTTGCGAAAGTCGTAGTCCCACTCGCAGCCGTAGTCCTTATTAGAATACAGCACGCCGAGCCGGCCTTTCACCTCGATGCCTTTTAGGTAGTCGTGCACCAGGTCGTCGCCCCAGCCATTGAGCTCGAAGCCGGTGTTGGGCGGGCCGTCCTTAAACTTGAAAAACTGGTTGTAAATCGGGTGAGTCTTGGGAATTTTCTTAAGCGCGGCAGCGCCGAAGCAGGCCCGCATCTGCTCCTCGAAGGAGCGCGCAAACAGCCCGTCGATGTCGTGGTTGCAGTCGTCCACAAACACGAAGCCGCCGTTGTGCACGTACTGCGTAAAGTTCTTTTTCTCAGCGGCCGAGAACTGCACCAGCCGGTGGCCCGAGAGGTAGCAAAACGGGTAGTTAAACAGCTCGGGGCTGTCGAGCGCCACCACTTTTTCCTTGGGCTCGATGGGCACCGTGGTGTACTGCACCAAGGAGTGCAGCAGGTTGGCCGGCATGCGCTCATCCACCGCATCCCAGTCGCCGGAGTGGTAGCTGAGGCGCACGAAGGTGAAGGCAGCAGCAGGCATAGCAAAAGTTAAACGCACGAATAAAGGCAACCAACGCCACCAAATGAAACAAAGCATCGCCAGTAGTTGCGTACACAGCCAACTTTTTTAAGGATTAGTCCACTAAACGCCACCGCAACCCTACCCCTCACGGGCTCGTTGGCGCCCTAACTGTCCTATCTGGTTAGTCGCTGCGTTTGCGAAGTAGATGGACGGCCCAGCTGCCTCTTCAACCCTCACACCCTCTCCATTTTAAACCTTTTTTATGAAAGCGTTAACACTATGCTTGGTCACGCTATTGACCCTCGCGCTAGCTCCTAAAGCGCATGCACAATTTGGTATCAAAGGTGGCCTCAATTTCGCTGAGTTAAAAGGTCATACAGACAGTACTTCGTATAAAACTTACTATCACGTAGGAGTTTTCTACCAAGCCCATATTATCGGGCCATTGTCTATTCAGCCCGAGATTCAGTATTCACTACAAGGAGAAAAATTTAAGAATTTGTACTCAGACTATGATACCAAGCTTCATTACTTTACAGTGCCAGTATTAGCTAAAGTGACCCTAGGGCCTGTCTTCGTAGAAGCTGGCCCGCAATTTGGATTTTTAGTCAGTGCTTCTAAAAACGGTAATGTGCAAGTCGCCAGCAATAACGGGTCTACCACCGACCAGTACAAGCGCACTGATTACAGCCTCGCAGCGGGGGCGGGGCTTAAGTTTAACTCGTTTTCTATTGGTGGGCGTTTCGTGGCAGGGCTTAACGACATTAACGACCTCAAGGGTGCCCGAGGCATCAACGACCCCAAGCTGCAAAACCGCGTGTTTCAGCTCTACGCCGCCATTCAGTTCGGTAAGTAGGGGTAGGGCTTATTAAGTTGAAAGCGAATTAGTAAACGCCTGTCATTGCGAGGAGCAATGACAGGCGTTTTTTATACCGCGTCCGACAAGCTGGTGAAGGTGAAATCCCGGATTTTGAGCGGCGGCACCAGGCAGCTAGCCAAGCGCTGCGGCCGGCCGATGGCTTCCAGATTATTGAGCATGATAATCGGGCTCTCGTTGAAGCGCATGTTCTTAATGGGGAACTTGATGGCGCCGTTTTCGATGTAGAACGTGCCGTCGCGCGTGAGGCCCGTGTAGAGCAGCGTTTGCGGGTCAACTTCGCGGATGTACCATAAGCGCGTGATTAAGATGCCTTTGGCGGTGCCCTTAATCAGCTCGGCGGTGCTCTGGGTGCCGCCCGTCATGATAAAGCCGCTCGGGAAAGCCGTGGCGGGTACGTTGTTCTTCTGGGCCCAGAAGCGTGAGTAAAACATATTTTTTACTACCCCCTTCTCAATCCAGCTCATGCGCTGCGTGGGCAGGCCGTCGCCATCGAAGGCACTGCCGGGCACCTCAGCATTCATGGGGTCGGAGTAGATGTTGACGCGCTCATCAAAGAGCTTTTCGCCCTTGCGGTTGCCGCCACCTTTCTTAGTCAGAAAGCTGCGGCCTTCATCGGCGTTGCGGGCATCCATGTTATAGATGAGGCCGCCGAGTAGCGAGAGGTCGTCGCCGGCCATAAGCGCGGCCGGCTCCAGAATAACGGTGTACTTGCCCGGCTCAATGGCCTTAGCCGTCACCGACGATGCTGCCTTGTCGGCCGCCCGCTGGGTGAGGTTCTTCACATTAAGCTTGGCCGCATCGGTCACGTCGGCAATGGCGTAGCCCGAGCCGCGCCCGTCGGCAGTGCGCACCGTCACCGAAAAGTCGGTGTTGGTCGACTGTTGGTACCCTTCCAGTCCTTTTGAGTTGCGAATGGCCGTAAAGCGCAGGCCGCCATCGAGAAAGCCTGCGGCAGTGAGGTTTTTGGCCGCGCACAGCGCAATGCTGTCGGCCGCCGCCTGGGCCCGGGCAGTGGGGGTAAGGGTAGTAGCGGCCAGCGAAGGCGGGCTGAGGTACGTCTGCGGCCCAAGCAGCGGCACGTACTCAGGGCTTTCGGGGGCGAGGTGCGCAATTTCCTCGGCGCGCTGCACGCAGCGGCGCAGGGTAGCCTCGTCAAACTCATTACAGGTAGCAATGCCCGAGCGCTTGCCGAAGCGCGACTCCACGGTCAAGGACACGCTGTCCTGGGCGCCGGCCGTGCTCACGCTGTTGCGAGCGTAGCGAATGTTGCCGGTGGTGCGCCCGCTAAGGCCCACTGCGCACTCGTCGGCGGTGCTGTAGGTCAGCACTTTTTTAAGTAAAGCCTGGGCTTCGTCTTTGGAGAAAATAGCCATGATGGTTGCAGCCCTACCCCCCGGTCCTCTCCCCTGTGGGGGAGGAGCCGGGGTAGTGCAGGCGTTAGCTTTTTGATAACTGCAAGTTGAGAAATCGTTTGGCTCTCCCTCCCCCGCAGGGGAGGGGTAGGGGGTGGGGCTACACCTTCCGCGCCGTATTAATCACGTTCACGCCATTAAAGCGCGTAGTGGCCGAACCGTGGCTGACCGACGACACCTGCGCCGGCTGGCCCTTGCCGTCGAAGAAGGTGCCAAAGAGCCGGTAGTCCGACTGGTCGCACGAGCCCGCGCAGGCGCCCCAAAACTCCTGGGTGTTCGACTGATAGGCCACGTCTTCAAGCGGCTCCGTGATTTTGCCTTTCTCGATGGCAAAAAACAGCTGCCCGCCAAACTGAAAGTTATAGCGCTGCTGGTCAATGCTGAACGAGCCCGCGCCGGCAATGTAAATGCCCTTGTCAACCTTGCTCACCAGCTCGTCGGGACTTAGCTTGGCGGTGCCCGGCTTGAGGCTGATATTGGCCATGCGCTGAAACTGCACATCTTCCCACGACTGCGCGTAGCAGCAGCCATCCGATTCTTTCTGGCCCACGATGTGCGCCTGGTCCCGGATTTTCTGGTAATCAACCAGCTTGCCGGCCTTTATGATATCCCACTCTTTTGTTTTCACGCCCTCGTCGTCGTAACCCACGGTGCCCACCGCGCCGGGCTGCAGCTTGTCGGCCACGATGTTGACCTGCGGCGAGCCGTAGGGCAGGTTCTTGGCTTTCCATTCGAGGGTAGCAAAGCTGGTGCCCGCGTAGTTGGCTTCGTAGCCCAGCACGCGGTCGAGCTCGGTGGGGTGGCCCACGCTCTCGTGGATGGTCAGGCCCAAGTGGCCGGGGTCGAGCACCAGGTCGTACTTGCCCGGTGTCACCGATTTCATGGTCAGCTTGGCCTTGGCCTGCTTGCCGGCCATCGCGGCATCGGCCAGGATGTCGTAGCGCAGCTTGTAGCCCACGGTGTCGGTGCCCTGCGGGCCGCGCACCTGCTCGGCGGCGCTCGGCGTGAGGTACTCGTAGCCCATGCCCACGGGCGCGCTCAGCGCCTCGCGCGAGCGGAACTTGCCGGTCTTGGTATCTACGGCCGTGGCGGTGAAGGTGGGCCAGAGCCGGTGCACATCTTGGTCGATGTACGAGCCTTCGGTGCTGGCAAAGTACTTCTGCTCATTGGTTTGGAAGAGCGCCGAGCTGATGTAGCTGGCGCCGGCGTCCAGGGCTTTGGCATTGGCGGCCAGCAGCAGGTCGGCCTTCTGCTTCACGGGCACCTCAAAGGCGCTCTGCTGCAGCGGGGTTTTCCAGCTCACCTCGCCGTAGCCTTGCTGCGCGGCTAGCTGCACGGGCTCCTTCATCACGGCCTTGTTGGCCTTGGCAATGTCGGCGGCCACGCGGGCGGTAGCGGCCAGGCTGGCTTCCGTCACTACACTGGTCGAGGCAAAGCCCCAGCAGCCATTCACGAGCACCCGAATGCCCACGCCGTAGCTCTCGGTGCTCACGATGTTCTGAATCTGCTTTTCACGGGCAAAGACGTACTGGTTGAGCGAGCGGCCAATGCGCACGTCGGCGTAGCTGGCCCCGGCGCTCTTGGCGGCGTTCAGGGCGGCGTCGGCCAGGCGCTTCTTTAAGATGGTGTCGGCGCCGGGCTCCAGCAGCCGGGCCGGGTCTACAAGCTTGGCTCCGAAGCCGGGAAGGCTGGGCAGCAGCAGCGCCGTGGCACCCAGGCCCGTCAGGCCCACAAAGTCACGTCTGTTCATGAGGAGAAAGAAATTGAGAAACTGCTATTTACAAATGAAATAACCACAAACCAAAAACGTCCTGCCGAGTAGAACTAAGCAGGACGTTTAGACAAAGGGGCGGATTCTATAATCCGCTTCGTGCGGGCGCGGACTCGCAAAGTCCGCCCTACCCCCTACACGGCATCCGAGAGGCTGGTAAAGGTGAAGTCTCTGATTTTCAGTGGTGGAATCAGGTTGCCGCTCAGGCGCACGGGGCGGCCAATGGCTTCCAGGTTATTGAGCATGATAATCGGGCTCTCGTTAAAGCGGAAGTTCTTGACCGGGAACTTGATAGCGCCGTTCTCGATGTAGAACGTGCCGTCGCGCGTGAGGCCGGTATACAGCAGCGTTTGCGGGTCGACGGGGCGGATGTACCACAGGCGCGTCACCAGAATGCCCTTGGCGGTGCTCTTGATGAGGTCGGCGGTGCTTTGGGTGCCGCCTTCCATGATAAAGTTGCCGGGGTTGGGCAACGACGGGATGCCCGATTTCTCGGCCCAGAAGCGCGAGGAGTACAGGTTTTTTACTACCCCCTTCTCAATCCAGGTGGTGCGCTGCTGCGGGCGGCCGTCGCCAGCAAAGGTGAGGTCGGGTACTTCGGCATTCAGCGGGTCCGAAT
>CALMOO010000708.1:0-3154 GCA_937871705.1 uncultured Hymenobacter sp. | reverse complement strand
ACAGCTTTTCGCCTTTGCGATTGCCGCCGCCTTTCTTGCTCAAAAAGCTGCGGCCCTCGTCGGCATTGCGCGCATCAAACGACTGCATGAGCGCACCCATCAACGAGGTATCGACGCCCGAGAGCAGCGCATTTGGCTCCAGAATAACGGTGTACTTGCCCGGCTCGATGGCCCTGGCCGTCACCGACGAGGCGGCTTTGTCGGCCGCCGTGCGGGTGAGGCGGGCCGCGTCAAACTTGCTGATGTCGGTGAAGTCGGTGGCGGCATAGCCCGAGCCCTTGCCATCGGGCGTGCGCACCGTAATGCTAAAATCGAGGTTGGTGTAGCGCTGGTAGGCTTCCAAGCCCTTCGAGTTGCGCTTGGCCACAAAGCCCGTGGTGTCGTTCAGAAAGCCCGCCGACGACAGCTTTTTGCTGTCGCAGTACTGCATGCTGGTCGCCATTTGGGTGGCGCGGTAGTCGGGCGTGATGCCCGCCGTGCTGGCCGCGTACGACAGCGGCGAGTTCAGATAGGTCTGCGGGCCGAGCAGCGGCACGTACTCGGGGCTCTCGGGCGCGAGGCGCGCAATTTCTTCGGCGCGCTGTACGCAGCGGCGCAGCGTGGCCTCGTCAAATTGGTTGCAAGTAGCAGTGCCCGAGCGCTTGCCGAAATACGACGTCACGGCCAGCGACACGTTGTCGGTAGCGCCGGCCGTGCTGATGGAGTTGCGCGCCGAGCGCACGTTGCCTTGCAGGCTGCCCTGCAAGTTGGCCTCGCACTCGTTGGCGGTGCTGAAGCTGATGACCTTCTTGAGAATGTCTTGCGCTTCGGTTTGAGAAAGGATTGCCATTATCGTTGAGATACTGATTTTTGATGTGCTGAACACTCGCCTGCCGTTGCGCTCGCAGCGACAAGCGGGGGTAGGGACTTACCCAATCTTGCGCGCCGTGTTAATAACGTTCACGCCCGTAAAGCGCGTGGTGGCCGAGCCGTGGCTCACGGCCGAGCTTTGCGAGGGCTGGCCCTTGCCGTCGTTGAAGGCGCCAAACAGGCGGTAGTCCGACGCGTCGCAGCTACCCGCGCACGAGCCCCAGAATTCTTGCGTGTTGGCCTGGTAAGCCACGTCTTCGAGCATTTCCGTGATTTTGCCTTTCTCGATGGCGTAGAACACCTGGCCGCCAAACTGGAAGTTATAGCGCTGCTGGTCAATAGAGAACGAGCCGTTGCCGGCAATGTAAATGCCTTTATCGACCTTGCTCACCAGCTCGTCCACGCTCATTTTGGCGGTGCCGGGGCGCAGGCTCACGTTGGGCATGCGCTGAAACTGCACATCTTGCCACGACTGCGAGTAGCAGCAGCCATCCGACTCCTTCTGACCCACGATGTGTGCCTGGTCCCGAATTTTCTCGTAGTTCACCAGCTTGCCCTGCTCAATGAGGTCCCACTCCTTGGTTTTCACGCCTTCATCGTCCCAGCCCACCGCGCCCAGCGAACCCGGCTGCAGCTTATCGGCCACGATATTCACGTTTTTGGAGCCGTAGGGCAGGCCCTTGGCTTTCCATTCGAGGGTAGCGAACGAGGTGCCGGCGTAGTTGGCCTCGTAGCCCAGCACGCGGTCCAATTCTAGCGGGTGGCCCACGCTCTCGTGAATGGTCAGGCCCAGGTGGCCGGGGTCGAGCACCAGGTCGTATTTGCCGGGCACTACTGACTTGGCGGTAATCTTCTGCTTGGTTTGCTTGGCAGCATTGGCAGCATCTTCGAGGATGTCGTAGCTGTTTTTGTAGCCAATAACGTTGGAGCCCGCGGGGCCCGCCACTTTGTCGGTGGCCTTGGGCGTGAGGTACTCGTAGCCCAGGCCCATCGGCTGGCTCAAGGACTGCCGCGAGCGGAACTTCCCGCTGGCGCGGTCTACCACGGTCACGCCAAATGTGGGGTAGATGCGGTGAATATCCTGGTCGATGTACGAGCCATCGGTGCTGGCAAAGTACTTCTGCTCATTGATTTGGAACAGCCCCGAGTTTACGAACGATGCGCCATTGTCAATGGCTATCGCGTTGGCATTCAGTAGCAAGTCAACTTTCTGCTTGATAGGCACCTCAAGCGCATTCTGCTGAATGGGTGTTTTCCAACTCACGTCGCCGTAGCCCTTTTGCGGAGCCAACTGCACGGGCTCTTTCTGCACTTTCGAGTTAGCCTTGGCAATGGCCACGGCCTGCTGCGCGGTTTTGGCGATGCTCGCATCGGTCATGTTGTTGGTGGCCGCGAAGCCCCAGGTACCATTGGCAAGCACGCGAATGCCTACCCCCATGGTTTCGGTGCTGCCAATATTTTGCACCTGCTTTTCGCGGGTGAAGATGCTCTGGTTGAGCGTGCGCTGAATGCGCACGTCGGCGTAGGTGGCGCCGGCGCTCTTGGCCGCGTTCAGGGCTACATCGGCGAGGCGCTTTTTTTGGGCCACATCGAGGCCGGGCTCTAGCAGGCGCGCCGGGTCTACCAGGTCGCCGCCGAGGCTAGGAAAGTTGGGGAGCAGCAGGGCTCCGGCCCCCAGGCCAGCTAGTCCTACAAAGTTGCGTCTGTTCAAAGTAAGGGGGTAGGGATTTAGTTAATAGAAAAGTTGTTGGAGAGCAAGATGAGAATTATTTCTTGAAAAAGGACTAACCCTAGCGCAAGGAGTTGCGTAGGATGGCGTTTCTTTTTTGGAAACATAGCTTCTAAGCCCTACCCAATTTTGCGCGCTGTGTTAATCACATTCACCCCATTGAAGCGCGATGTGGCCGAGCCGTGGCTCACGGCCGACACCTGCGAGGGCTGGCCTTTGCCGTCGAAAAACGAGCCGAATAGCCGGTACTCCGAGGCGTCGCACACTGCTACGCACGAGTTCCAAAACTCCTGGGTGTTGGCCTGGTAAGCCACATCTTCGAGCATGCCCGTGATTTTGCCTTTCTCAATGGCGTAGAACACCTGGCCGCCAAACTGGAAGTTATAGCGCTGCTGGTCAATAGAGTAAGAGCCGCGCCCGGCGATGTAAATGCCCTTGTCAACCTGGCTTATCAGCTGGTCGGCGCTGAGCTTGGCGGCGCCGGGGCGCAGGCTCACGTTGGGCATGCGCTGAAACTGCACCGAGTCCCAGGAGTCGGCGTAGCAGCAGCCATCCGATTCGGTTTGACCCACGATG